>CAJOQS010000279.1 GCA_905236925.1 uncultured Lachnospiraceae bacterium
TATCTGCCTTATCAATGACTCGCATGGCCTTACCTTTACGCTGGGCGGAATAGCCTTTGAAGGAAAGTTCTCAAATGAGATCCTCCTGATATTATTCTTCATGATGTTCTGCGGTTTCTCGGTGAAGGCCGCTGTAATGCCTTTCGGTAAGTGGCTTGTTCAGGCAGCTGTCGCGCCGATGCCTGTCACGGCTCTGCTTCATGCCGTTGCGGTCGTTAAGGCCGGTGCCTTTGCAGTCATCAGGCTAATATATTATGTATTCGGTCCAGATATGCTCCGCGGAACATGGGCACAGTTCGCGGCTGTTTCGCTCTGTGTTCTGACCATCCTCTACGGATCCTCTATGGCGGTAAAAGAGCCTCACCTGAAGCGCAGGATGGCATATTCGACGATAAGCAACCTCAGCTACATACTTTTCGGTGCCTGCATAATGACACCGTTCGGAATGTATGCGTCCATGATGCACCTTGTCGCGCATGCCGTTACGAAGATAGCCCTGTTTTTCTGTGTCGGTGCTGTGATGCATGTCACCGGAAAGGCATATATATACGAAATAGACAATCTCGGAAAGAAGATGAAGGGCATATTTATCTTCTTCACGCTCGGAGCGCTTTCGATAATCGGTGTTCCGCAGTTCATGGGATTCAACAGTAAGATCAGCCTTCTGCGCGCGGCTATTGAAGGAGGAAGCTTCTGGGATTACGCAGGAGCCTTCGCGATAGTCATCTCGGCATTGCTTACGGCTGTTTATCTTCTGAATATCCTTTTAAGAGCATATTTCCCGAAGGACAATGCGCTTTGCGATCATTTTGAGGAAGCGCACGATCCCGGGTGGAAGATGATGATACCTATCGGTATGGCTGCTGTCGCAACGCTGGTTCTCGGCATATACTGGCAGCCCATATCCGAATTATTAAAGAATATCGCAGGGACAAATCTATGACCGGTAATTATCTGATAAGTCTGGTGATCATGTGGCCGTTTGTAGCTTCACTCTTTTTGAAAACAGCCGGCGACAACAAGAAAAGACTTGAGCTTATAGCATTTACTTCGGTTCTGGCAGAACTTTTTCTGGCAGGCCTGGCAATTATACTCTCAAGAGGAAGCGGCGGCATGCAGATGCTTTATGTCGCCTATATCGAGGGCTTCGGCCTCAACTTCAGACTGGATGGATTCCGGGCGGCGTATCTGGCGATGACCATTATGATGTGGTGCTGCAGTACAGCTGCTTCGCTGGAATATTTTACTGACAATAAGAATCTCTACAGGTATTACTGCTTCTCGCTCTGGACCTTCGGAGCGACAGCGGGTGTCTTTCTATCCGCGGATCTGTTTACGACCTTTACGTTCTTTGAGTTAATGTCGCTTGCCTCTTACGCGTATGTTGCCCATACCGAGAAGAAGGAGGCTTTAAGGGCAGCACAGACATATCTGGCTGTCGCCGTTATAGGCGGACTTGTAATGCTTATGGGTCTGCTGCTGCTTAACCATCTTACCGGTACTCTTGATATGCTCAGGCTCAGGGAGGCCTGCAGGACGATCATGGAATCCGGCAGGGCGGAAGATATAAGGATGCTGTATACTGCCGGAGGCTGCATGCTCTTTGGATTCGGAGCCAAGGCCGGTATGTTCCCTCTTCATATCTGGCTGCCCAAGGCTCATCCCGTTGCACCTGCACCTGCTTCGGCGCTTCTTTCGGGAGTTCTCACCAAGTGCGGTGTTTTCGGTGTCCTTCTGCTTGTTATCGAGATTTTCCATGAAGACAGATCTTTCGGAATTCTCATTGTTGTTCTCGGAGTAGTCACAATGCTGACCGGAGCAGTGCTCGCAATATTCAGCATTGACCTTAAGAGAACACTGGCATGCTCATCGGTATCACAGATAGGTTTTATCCTTATAGGAGCCGGCCTTATCCCGCTTTTAAAGGAAGAGTGTACTCTTGCGATGAGCGGAACCATGCTGTATATGCTCAATCATTCGCTGTTTAAGCTTACTCTGTTCCTTTGCGCCGCGGCGATATATATGAAGTGCCATATGCTGAACCTGAACGACCTTAAGGGTTACGGGCGTGATATGCCTGTGCTTAAGGTGCTTTTCCTTATCGGCGCGCTGGGTATTTCCGGAGTTCCGCTGTTTTCGGGTTATGTTTCAAAGACACTGATACATGAGGGACTTGTTGAATATATTGCAGAAGCAGGAGAACTCAGACCTCTGTTCAAGACCTTCGAAGTCCTCTTTCTTATGAGCGGCGGTATGACCTTTGCTTATATGACCAAGCTTTTCTTTGTTCTGTTTATTGACAGACCGGAGGAGGATTGCAAATACGCGGGCAAGGACAAGAGCGTTTCCTTCCTGACCTATGCATCGATCGCGGCTCCCGCGTTTTTCGTAATGCTGTTCGGACTTGCTCCCAAGACCTTCTTTATCAGGTCCGCCAGAATAATGGGACGCTTCAATAATGCTGTATATTCGGATGAACAGCGTGAAATACTTGAAAACCTTAAACTGTTTTCACTCGAAAACCTCACGGGCTCGATGATCTCGATCGGACTGGGAATACTTTTCTTTGTAATATTCAGGATATTGCTCACAAAAGGAGACAGGGTCCGTTCACCCCAGTATCTCAACAGGTGGCCGGCATGGCTCGATCTTGAGGAGCTTGTTTACAGACCGCTTCTGTGCAGGTTTTTCCCCTTTATATTCAGCCATCTGTATATAGACAGGATTCTTGGCGGAGTATGGAAGGGCTTTATGCTTGCGGGAGAGAAGACTGCGAATGTACTGGCAAATGCCTTTGATTCATTCTTAGGATTCCTCCGGAGGAATGTGTTCTGTGAAATAACCGCAAAGCCGAGACCCAGGCTGGAGAAGATGAAGAGGCGGTTTATCAGGGGAGAGGGCGTTTACAAGATACTTTCGGGAAGTATTTCGTACGGACTTATGCTTATCTGTACCGGGCTTTGCGCGACCCTGATCTATCTTCTTTATCTTATGATGCGTTAATGATCGCCCATTTTTTTCTTGCCTTTAGCGTTACAATGTGATAAACTACAAATAACATATATATTTTAGAAGATTTCATAATTTGTGAATTAGTTGTTTATGGAGTAGAATATGGCTGATACTTTAGACATTAAGTATATCAATCCTTTTCTGAAGGCTACCGTTACGGTTTTCGAGATGCTCGGAATAACCGGTGCGACAATAGGCAAGCCCAGTATCAAGGATCTTGATTTCCCGGCGGATACATTTCTTATTCAGGTCGGTGTAACAGGCGCGATGAAGGGTCAGGTTTTCTTCGAGCTGAAGGATAATAAGGCAATGTCGGTCGCCAGCACCATGATGATGGGAATGCCCGTTACCTCACTTGATCCGATGGCATGTTCCGCTCTTCAGGAGCTTGGCAATATGATTCTGGGCAACACCTCGACGCTGTTTTCGACTCAGGGCATTATCTTCGATATTACGCCGCCGCTCTCAATGCACGGCGACAAGCTTAAGATCCAGACCGAGGTTCCTGCGATCTCCATCCCTGTCATGGTGGGAGGAGAGGAGCACATAAGGCTTTATATTGCGGTCTGCGAGAACAAGGACAATAAATGATTTAATCAAATATTTAAAGGAGGCGTTTGATACGCCTCCTTTAAATATTTTCAGTAGTTGTTGATGGGCTGAATCGTACCTCCGGTATCCTTAAGAGTAACGTTCGTATAGGTGTCGCGTGTGGTGTAATGCAGACCGTTGATCGTTACGATAACGTTGGGGTACAGGAACTTGTGTACAAGTACCTTTGAGTTTGAGTAGGTCGACAGCAGGAACAGCTTCTGGTTAAGCTCCGCGGTTTTGTCCTTTAACTGCGTTCCGACAGTAACGAGAGAGGCGTCGATCTGTTCAAGCGTTTTAGTGAACTTCATCCTGTCGACAGGATTGGTTATCATGCCGAACTTCTTCTTGATCTCGTGAAGCTTGCTGTAGTTGACCTCGATATTCTTAACCTCGGCCTCAAGTTCGGAAAGCTCCTTGATTGCATTGGGATTGGTTCCAACATTGACGGTGGTTTTAACCTCGGAAAGGTTTCCGATGATAGTTGCCTCGATGCTTCCCGCGCAGGTGGTGTTGCCTCCGACAATGATGCCGAAACGACCGGTGATGAACATGTTGCCTTCGCAGAAAATCTCACAGTTCATGATCGAATTGGCATGGAAATCGCCGCGGCAGTGAATCTTGGTGGATTCGAAGAACTTTCCCCATATTTCGGAATCGCATACGATGCTTCCTTTGTTTCCGCCCTGCATTCCGGCCTTTATCTCGATGGGGCCGCCCGCATATATCGTCGCTTCCTCGACACTGCCGAGGATAGTAAGACTGCCCTTACAGGTAATCTTGGAACCGGTAAGTACGCTGCCGTGTATGATAACATCTCCGCCGAACGAAATATCGCCTGTGGTAAGATCGACATCGGACCGGATCTCGAGTGTGTTGGTGATACGAAGTGAATTGTCGCGTCCGAGCTCGATCTTTCCGGTTACGAGGGAGTAGTAATGGCAGTTGTCTTCGGATACATAAAAGCCTTCGCCCTTAAGAGGGTTCAGTTCCTTGCCCGGTATACATGAAAGGAAATTGTTCTTTACGTCAAATCCGAAATGTCCCTTTGTTGCGGGAGTGTATACCGCAACCTCCTGGTTCTTCTGAACCGCCTCGTACATTTCTATGTTATGATAGTCAACCGATCCGTCCTCGAGGACCTTCGGCTTGTTATCTATTTCGGTTTTGAAAAGGAAAGTGTAGCGGCCGTCCTGACCGTTTTCGGCAGGCTTGCCTCTCGCTACGACATGATACTGGTCGTAAAGCTTGTTTACTAGTATTGATTTAAGAAGAGCTTTGTCTATGCCGGCCTTGACACCGTTTTCCTGAAGTGCTTCCAGAATAGCTTCTAAAGTGAACAGTTCGGTGGGATCTTCACCCCATGCGGTAGGAGTGGAAGACAGATATAATCTGGCTTCCATAGAATCGTCCGTGATCATGATCTTGACAGATTCTGCAATTCTCGGATCCATTGCCCTAACTCCTCAAGCCCGCCGGACTTATACTGTCGCGGCAGGTTCCCCAAAATAGTACGTCCCGTTTCAATACAACACTTATCAAATTATATAATATCAAATATATAACCATATTGCAAGTTATTGGAGTTTTTTATGTTGAGTAATGGGGCTGTTTGGTGTAGAATATCGTCGACAAAATAAAAATCAGGAGGATTATTGTGGATTACATCAAAGAATACGAGAAATGGCTTTCGGATCCCTGCTTCGACGAAGCTACCAAGGCTGAACTGCGGGCGATCAAGGATAATGATGAAGAGATAAAGGACAGGTTCTACAGAGATCTTGAATTCGGAACCGGCGGACTTCGCGGGGTTATCGGAGCCGGTACCAACAGAATGAATATCTATACCGTAAGGCGTGCCTCACAGGGTCTCGCCGATTATATAAACGAGCAGGGCGGTGCTGCCAAGGGTGTTGCAATAGCCTTTGACTCGAGAAACATGTCAGTTGAGTTCAGCCGCGAGGCAGCCCTCACACTCAATGCGAACGGGATCAGAACCTATCGCTTTGATACTCTCAGGCCCACTCCGGAGCTCAGCTTTGCATTAAGGGAGCTTGGCTGTATCGCGGGCATAGTTGTGACAGCCAGCCATAATCCGCCCGAGTACAACGGATATAAGGTTTATTGGGAGGATGGCGCACAGATCACTCCTCCTCACGACAATAACATTATTTCAAGGGTTAACGGCATTTCCGATTTCTCAAAGTGCAGAACGATGAGTCTTGAGGAAGCCAAGGCTGCGGGCCTGTACAACGTGATCGGCGAGGAGATCGATGTGCGCTATAACGAGGAGCTCATGAAGCTTGTACTCCGTCCCGAGGTCATCAAAAAGGCCGCGGAGGATATTACCATCGTTTATACTCCTCTTCACGGAACCGGAAACCTTCCTGTAAGACGTGTGCTTGATTCGCTCGGCTTCAAAAAGGTATATATTGTTCCGGAGCAGGAAAAACCCGACGGGAATTTCCCTACCGTAGGTTATCCGAATCCCGAGGATCCCGCAGTATTCAAGCTTGCGCTCGAGCTTGCCGCGAAGGTTAATGCCGATCTTGTCCTTGCGACCGATCCCGACGCCGATCGTCTGGGTGTATATGCTAGGGACAGCAAAACAGGAGAGTACAAGGCATTTACCGGCAATATGAGCGGAACGCTGCTCTGCGATTATCAGCTTCAGACAAGGAAGGAACTCGGTCTTCTTCCTGCTAACGGTGCAGTCGTAAAGACCATCGTTACCAGCAATATGTGTGATGCGGTCGCAAAGAAGTACAACTGCAGGCTTATCGAGTGCCTTACCGGTTTCAAATGTATCGGCGAGCAGATCAAGCTGTTTGAGCAGGGCAAGAAGGACTGCACCTATCTGTTCGGCTACGAGGAAAGCTACGGCTGCCTTATCGGTACACACGCAAGGGATAAGGATGCCTGTGCCGCAGTCATGGGTCTTTGTGAGGCTGCCGCATACAACAAGCTTCAGGGCAAGTCTTTATGGGACCGCATGATCGAGATGTATGACGAGTACGGCTACTATCGTGAAGGTGCCGTTTCCGTTACGATGAAGGGAGCCGACGGAGCTGCCAGGATCGCAGCTATCCTTGACAATCTCCGCGAGAAGCCTCTCACAGTTCTTGCCGGGATCAAGGTTACAAAGGCCAGCGATTACAAGCTTCATACCGTCAGGGACTATGTGAACGGAACCGAAGGTGAGACTGATCTGCCTACCTCTAACGTTCTTTACTATGAGCTTGAAGATGATATGTGGTGCTGCGTAAGACCTTCCGGCACCGAGCCCAAGATCAAGTTCTATTACGGAATCAAGGGCAAGAGCATGGAGGACGCTGACAGGCTGTTCGATACTGTCGGTGCGGCAATCAAGGCTTTGGCCTGAAATAAACGTGCGCCGCATATGGCGCGGAAGGACGTGAATTGAAATGGAAGATATGAAAATCGACAATATGTATGATCTCTCCCAGACAATAGCCGGCGAGCTTTTTGAAGGAAAGAATTATCCCTGGGAAGTGCTTTCGGAGATAGGGGATTTTATTAAAAAGATAGGTCCCACACTTGATCCGGAGGAGTTTGA
>CAJOQS010000280.1 GCA_905236925.1 uncultured Lachnospiraceae bacterium
CTTCGCCTTCCCGCCTCTCCTCGGTGTTTACAATAGTCAGCGAAGTCGGAGCCATACATACTCCGTGCCAGAGCAGCATCGGCGATACATTTATCAAATGGGACAGCAGCGTACAGGTGAGCCCGTAATGGCAGAAGAATACAAGAGTCTCTGTATTCGGATGCACGGCTCTGTACATGTGTCCGTTCCGCTCATAGCCGTTTTCGGCAAGAAGCTTATCAAACGCAGCACATACCCTGTCGTATTCGGCGCCCACTCCGCCGGCTTCCATCACCGGATCGTCGGCCCATCTGTCCTTGTCAAAGAAGTGTTCCCTGGCGGTCCAGTCCTTGGGCAGCCAGTCCCAGCAGATGCTTTTGCGCCCCGTACGGTCAGGCCTGTCGATAAGCGGAGGGAATTCCTTCAGCCACTCATATTCAACCGGCTCGATACCGGTTCCCGCAAGGGCTATCTTTGACGTAAGCCTCGCTCTTCCGAGCGGCGAGACAAAGGCTTTGTCAATCTTCATTTTCCGTATTCTGGTGTTCAGGAGGTCTGCCTCGTGAATGCCCTGTTCGGTAAGGGAATCATTCTCATAGTCGGGGTCTCCGTGTCGTATAAAAATCAGCTTCAATTTAAATCTTCCTTTTTGAATCCGGTGATCTGGGTGTACAGTTTCCACATGCTCTCAACAGTTATGTTGCAGTTATAGGCGGAATTATTACCGAGATGGTTCTTCGCAAGCTCCTCGGTGTAATCCTCAAGCCTGTAAACGATCCATTCGCTGTCTCCCCTGCTTATGTGGTTTACCAGAGGAGTAAGCTTATAGCTGACGATCTCGACCTTTCCTCCGGCCATTTTCAGCTTCAGCTCCGCCATTCCTTCAAGGTGGCAGTTTTTATTGGGCATGTTTGCTGTAAAATTGCCGAGAGAATAGTAGCAGGGAACCTTTCTTCCGTCCTTGGAGGTCAGCGTGACCATAGGTTCAAGAACATGAGGATGTGTCCCGATGATGATATCCGCGCCCCAGTCGGCCATTTTCTGAGCAAGGGCTTTCTGCCCCGAATCAGCTTCAAGAAGATATTCCGTTCCCCAGTGAGGAAGCACTATAACGACATCCGCCTGTTTTTTCGCCTCCGCGATCTCCTTTTTTATCAGGTTCTCATTCAGGAGTTTGACCATGTAGGAATTGGAGGAATCGAGGCTTCTGCCGTTCAGGCTGTAGGTGTAGTTGAGGAACGCTATTCTGATACCGTTATACTCGCCCACGGTGATCGTGTCATAAGCTTCCTGCGAGTCGTACATACCGGTCATCAGAACGCCCTTCTTGGCCTGCTTTTTCCAGTATTTAACGGTACTCTTCATTCCTGCGGTTCCCTTATCGTAGGAGTGGTTCGTTGCTGTCGTGATCACGTTGAAACCGGCACCTACAACCGCATCGCCCACCTCCAGAGGAGTTCCGAAATTGGGATATCCCGCCCAAAGACTTCTGTCCGAGGTGAGTATCGTTTCCTGGTTGATGATCCTTACATCGGCAGCCTCTATAGTATCCTTCAGTTCAGCGTAAATCCTGCTGTAATCAAAGCTTCCGCCCGACTGAAGGCCCTGGTCTATCATCCTCTGATGGAACAGGTTGTCGCCTACTGCCATTATAGTAACGTACTTTACGTCTACGACCTTAACCTTGCACTTGAGCTTCTTGTCATTCACAGCGGCTGTTATCGTAGCCTTTCCTTCAGACACAGCGATGACCTTGCCGTACTTGGTGACCTTAGCAACCTCGGGATCGCTGGATGTCCAGCCGAATTTACCGGTAGCACCGCCGACCGTCAGCCGGAACTTATTTCCCGTCTCGAGGGTTATCTTCGTCTCATTGAGGACGGGTTCGATCTCATCCGCCCTTGCGTCCACGCCCGGTACCAGACTCAGAACAAGCGTCAGAAGCAGGATCACTGCCATCATTCTTTTCTTCATTGCAATCTCCATTCCACACCCGGTTTTACATCAGCATTTCTATCATTTCATCAATGTATTCTTCGCATTGCTCCTCGTCCCCGATATCGATCCCGATTATCTGGGGCAGCATGTCCCGAATAAGAAAAGCCTCTCTCAGGGAGTTCGTTATCATAAAGGCCTTTCGCCTCTGTTCTCCTATGAAATGCTCAGTGAACTGCTGCTTCATCTTCTCGCTGATGCGATCATTGTTCAGCATATCATCAAGCTGCTTCTTATCTGCCATGCAATATGCAAAATGATTGGTAAGCCTTACCAGATAATTCTCTCCGTTATCGGAAGTGATCTTTCCGCTGAGAGCGGCTCTGGCAAATGGCTCATTATCCATGAAAAACCGCATCACGCGGTGCGCTTCCCGCTTTGCAGCCTCGATAGGAGTAACACGTCCTTCGGTCTGAGTATCCTGCCGTTCTTCAAACAGCCCCTTCATGACCGAATTGACACATTCGTTCAAGAGCAGCTCCTTGCTCTTAAAATAGTGGTTGGTCAGCCCCACGCCTATACCGGCACGGTTCGCTATCATGCGTATCGTAACGTTTTCCGTATCTCCGTTCCGCTCCCGGATCAGATCGCTGGTCGTTGCGATGATCTTCTCTTTTGTTTCAACTGCGCCCATTAAAGCCTCTCAAAAGTTACCATAAAACCCGAATTATTGAATTGTGTTCAAACAATGCAATTATATCAGCCTTTCCGGTAAATGCAAGAATGTATCCTATCTGTTATTGACCTCATTCGCAAATATCCACTGCTGAACTATTCCGCGGTACCCCCGGTACCTCGAGAAATGCTGTTCTGTCAGGCGCTCGTAGTCCGACATGGTCAGCTTTTCCTGCGGAACGGGAGCCTGTCCGGCAAGGTTTGGAAGATAGTATTCCCTGTATAGGATATCTTTTATATGAGTGTCGATCGGAAATGCGTCGACAAAGCCCGCCCCGAAAAGAAGGATACAGTTTGCAACCTTCTCTCCGATACCCGTAAAGGAGAGAAGGTATTTTTTTGCCTCGTCATAGGGCATGACGGCAAGCTCCTCATCCGTTATTCCGTGGTCGAGGTACTGAAGCGCGGTTTCGTAGATATACCGCTCGCGGTAACCGAGCGAAAGCCCTTTTACGCCGTCCGGACCGGCTTCAGCGATCTGTGCCGCGGTCGGGAAAGCGTACCATTCTTCCATGCGCGTCCCGAGCTTCGCGCACAACCCTTCTATGCACCTGCGGATCGAGGGGATCTGCTTCTGCTGGGAGATGATAAAGCTTATCATCATTTCCCATGTGTCCTGGCGAAGGATCCTGATCCCCCATCCCGATCTGCAGCAATCGTTCAGATACCCGTCTTTGCCGTCCAGAAGGTCCGTAACGGTCCTGTAATCCCGATCAAGGTCAAGATACCGCCTCCAGTATGGAAGGTCCTTTTCCGGACAATCCAAGCGCAATAATGCATTGCAGGCTCCCGCATTATCTGAGGGAGCCTGATATAATCTTAAATGCCTGTCTGCGGAGTAGATATCAAAACATCCGGGATCCGTCTCGTACATTCTGAAAACCTGCCCGCTGGCGGTTATTTTTTTCGCGTCGAAATAATCGACTGTTAAGGTATTATGCATTGAACATTATCTTTTCACTGTTGAATGCTCTGCCCACAGCAAATGTTATGATAACTGCCACAAGAAGAGTTCCGCCTAAGGATGCAAGGAAATTGGTCGCGGTAAGTTCATTGCTGCACAGATCCGCAATGGCAAGTGCATTGCCGTATACCGGGATGCAGTACCTATATGTGGGCAGTGCCTTGCCCGAATTGAACATTGTGATCATTCCTGCAATAATAACGACGATATAAACAGGTGAAATATATGTGCTTGCTGTCTTGGTGTCCTTCGCGAGAACTGCGAGCAATCCGATGATCGCAACATAGAGGTAAACCATTACCAGCATGATCGCAAGGAGCATCAGACACTGGGAAGGACCGAAGGAAACATTTCCGAAGCCGCTTTCGGCCAGCTCGCCCATGCTTGAACCCATAACGCTCATTGCAACGATCATTGAAACAGCATATACGATCGCGGAAAGGCTTGAAAGAATAGCCATTGAAACAAGCTTGCCCACTACGATGCTGTCACGGCTTACGGGAGACAGAAGCATGGAAGCGAGGGTTCCTCTTTCCTTTTCACCTGCGATCGCGTCAACACCGACACTCATCGCACCCGCAAACAGGAGCATCGTGATCAGATAGGGCAGCATCATGGAGATAAACTGGTTGTTTGCCTTGGCTTCCTTAACGATACGGCTGTCGCTCTGTGTAAATACGTTCAGCTGCTCAAGATCGCCGAGTCTCTGCGCAAGAAGGCTTGTGCGGTACGCGGAAAGAACACCTGAAAAAACATTGTAGGCCTGCGAAGAATAATTCTCCGCACTGTTATAGAAAACCTTCACTTCCGGGATCGGGTCTCCGGCCTTTGAATACGAAGCGATAGTAGATTCAAAATTCTTGTCAAATACAACGATCAGCTCAATGTTTCCGTTGAGCATCCTGTCCTCAAGATCGGCCTTCTGTGCGGCGTAATCGCTTTCCGTCATATAGATGACGTTCGCACCGTCCTCATACTTCATGGCCTTGGCAGTCTGCTTGAAGCCCTCTTCGCTGTTAACGATATATACTTCGGAGATATGCTCCGTGATATCGGTTTCCATTGATTTGATCAGATTCCCCATGAGGCTGTATATACCGATCATGAGGATCGCGGGAAGGATAAATAAGCTGAATACGAGCTTTCTGTCGCCGAATACGCGCTTAAGCTCTTTACGAACGATGATTCCTGCACCTTTCATGATTCTACCTCCTTAGTTCTCGGGATTGTACTCTTTGTACAATCTAAAGAATGCCTCCTCGAGGTCATCCGCACCGGTTTTCTCGAGTATTTCGCCAAGTGTACCCTCACAGGCCTTCTGTCCGTTAATGATGACTGCAATCCTGTCGCAGAGCTTTTCCGCCTCGCTCATGATATGAGTCGAGATGATAACGGTCTTGCCTTCTTCCTTAAGCTGCTTGAGGTAGTCGGTTACAACCCTGGCGGTGATGATATCAAGTCCGCTTGTGGGCTCGTCGAATATAACGACCTTGGGATCATGTACAAGGCTTACGGCAATGGCTGCCTTCTGCTTCATACCGGTTGAGAGCTCTTCAATCTTCTTGTCCTTGAAATCATTGATTCCGAACTGGCTGAAAAGCATGTTCTGACGCTCTTCGATCGCCTCTTCGCTCATACCGTGAAGCCTGCCGAAGAACTTGAACATATAATCCGCGGTAAAGTTCGGATCGAGCTTGATCTCGTTGGTAAGGAAGCAGATGCTTTCCCTGACCTCAGCGCCCTGCTTGACGGTATCAAAGCCGCATACGCTGACTTCTCCGTCGGTAGGCTTAAGGAGGGTAGCAACGCACCTTAATGTTGTGGTCTTGCCCGCTCCGTTAGGTCCGAGCAGACCGAATATCTCACCCTCTTTTGTTTCGAGCGAAAGACCGTTAACCGCGATCTTTTCCGGATTCGTGGTCTTGAGCTCGGCCATCTTCTTCTTTCCAAGCTTGTAGATCTTGGTCAGATTGTTGATCTTGATCATAAAAAACTCCTTTCCCGAGTTGTTCCTGATTGCTACATTTGCATTATCCGTCATACAGACGGCATTCTCAATATGAGTCAGTCCGGATTAAGGATACTTATTTTGCCTTCCGGTAGGTAAAACGCCCGGTTCTGTTCTTATGGCGATCAGAACCGGGCAATGATCATAAAATATTATTTTGAAAGAAACTCATCGATCGACTTAGCTGCAAGCTTACCTGCACCCATAGCCGAAATAACGGTAGCTGCGCCTGTTACGGCATCGCCGCCTGCGTAAACC
>CAJOQS010000281.1 GCA_905236925.1 uncultured Lachnospiraceae bacterium
AACACCTCGACTATCTTGGGATCGAAGCTCTCACCGGACTCGCTCCTTATGATATCGACAGATTTTTCGAAAGAGAAGGCCTCCTTGTAAACACGCTTCTGCGATATTGCGTCAAAAACATCGGCAACAGCCATGATCCTTGCGGAAAGCGGTATCTCCTCGCCGGAAAGTCCCGCAATATAGCCCTTGCCGTTCCACTTCTCATGGTGGTAGGCCGCAAGGTTCCTTGCCTCGCTCAGATACGTATCGCTGTGGATCTCGCTCATTGCACGTTCGAGAAGATCTTTTCCGATCGTAACGTGGCTCTTCATGATGTCAAACTCCTCGGGAGTGAGCTTGCCGGGCTTGTTGAGTATAATATCGGAAATACCTATCTTGCCGACATCATGCAGGGGTGCGGACCTGACAACATCATCCATATAACGGTCGGTGAGCTGATCGGTGTAATAACCCTTCTTCTTCAGACCTTCCATTATGATCCTTACATAGCTGGCCGTTCTCTTCGTATGGTTTCCGGTATCGTTATCACGGTTTTCCACCATATCTGCCATGATCTCGATCAGGGCGTTCTGCATGTTTCCTATCGCTTCCGCCTGTCTTCTGATATTTCTTTCATGCGCGACGGTATCGACCGCCATCTTCTGGAAGGAATGATAAAGGTTCTCTATTTCATCTCCGGTACTGATCTGGAGACGGTTTATCCTCTTAACATTCTCCGCAAGTCTTGATTCATCGTAATCCTCAATGAACTCGGCCGCGCAGCCCGCCATACTGTTGATCGGTATAATAAGGCGGTTCATCGCTATGCGCATACTGAAGGTCAGTCCGAGTATCAGCAGAGCAAGGGTAATAAGCGTAACGCGGAGCACGAACAGATTCTGGAATTTGACAAGACCCGTGGCATCAATATCGCCTCCGACATAGCAGATGCACTTGCCCGACTCGTCATATATCGGTTCAAAGACCGTATAGACCCATCCTCTTTCCGTAACGGACTCTATCACTTCGACCTCTTCGCCCCTGATCATTGGTTCAACATACGGTTCGTATGCATCGACATAAGGGATGATCATTCCGGGGTTATAGGTAGGAGCATCATCATTCTGAAGGTCGAAGACGATATGGCACCCGTCCTCCTTGAACTGCGCTACAAACAGATGTGACATATGCGTAGTGGTATCTCTGATGAAATACAGGAGCTCCTCAGTCTCCTCGTAACCTTCCGCAGCCCGGCCGCGTCTGAGGTAATCATTGATCTTGTCCTCGTCTATTGTGACTGAGGCAAGACCTACCGAATACCTGACAGCCTCTTCCGCATGCTCCTTCGAATAGCTGCCGAACAGCATATATGCGACCCACGTCATGGCAAATACCGCAACTATCGTAACCAGGCCTATCATGCTGACGGTTCCGATCTTCAGGGATCTTAAAGGGCTGACCTTGGCATTCCGTCCGGAGGCTTCGATCACATAAGCCTGCCTCAGTCCCGCCGTGGACATATAATTCTTTATCCTTTCCGGAACGATCCTTACGATAAGGAGAGCGGCAAGGACAGAAATCGTCTTGTCACCGATATCAAAGACAAAATTCGACAGGAGCTCGGAAAACCGCACTCCGGTGCCGATATGAGCAGAGAACCATCCCGCAAGGGATGTAATATACGGATTGGTGTTGGGACCCGAAAGCATCCACGAGATAAAGGAGCCGGGAACTCCGCCGATAAAGGCCAGAGTGAGTATAAGAAGGATCAGTCCCGATGCCTTTTTTGTCCTGTTGCTGCGCCTGAAGATAACAACGGTCAGGGCTATGGAAGCATTGAGAACGGCATAGTACGGGGATAGATCATATGAAAAGACCTTGATGATATTGGTCAGAACTCCGGTCAGAACTCCCGGGAAGGCTCCGGCCATCATAGAAATCGCGATCGTTCCGATGGTATCGATGTAGAAAGGTGAATCCGAGTAGTCATTGGGAAGAGAGCACAGCACATTAAGCGCGATCCCGCAAATTATGGCGATCACGCAGATTATCTGCTTTCTGGCTATACTGTGTCTATTATTCATCGGCGCTCCGTTCTCTTAAAAGAACAAACGAGCCAAGCATAGCATGCGCTACGCTTGGCTCCCCAAATGATCCATATTGCAGACGGCCTCCGATTCCCCCGAATCGGACACGGTCATGTCGGAAAAAGCTCCGCGTTATTAATATATCACATTCCCATCTGTTTTGCAACTTCTGCGGCAAAATCGTCGTTTCTCTTCTCAAGGCCTTCACCTGTGATGTAGTGAACGAATCTGTTAACCTTGAAGTCGCAGCCGGCAGCCTTCTTAACGCTGTCGATATACTTGGAAACGCTGAGCTCCTGATCCTTAACGTAAACCTGATCCATAAGGCAGAATTCCTTCATTTCCTTCTGGAGACGGCCGATAAGCATCTTGTCGATGATCTGCTCGGGCTTGTTGGCATTAGCGGGATCGTTCATAGCCTGCTCCTTGAGGATCATCTTCTCATGCTCGATGAAGTCAGCGGGAACTTCGCTCTGATCAACGTACTTGGGATTGAGAGCTGCGATCTGCATAGCAAGGTTCTTTGCAGCCTCAACGGTAGCATCGTTAACAGGAGCATCAACATCGATAAGAACGGCATGTGAACCGCCCATATGGATGTAGGAAACGATAAAGCCGTTGGTGGTGTACTTTACGAAACGGCGGATATCAAGCTTCTCACCGATAACAGCGATCTGTGAGCTGAGCTCTTCCTTAACGGTCTTTGAAGGATCAAGTGCCCACTTTTCAGCAAGGAAGCTGTCAAGATCAGCTGCGTTAGAAGAAGCAGCCTGCTTTGCAACATTTGCGACAAAGCCCTTGAACTTATCATTCTTTGCAACGAAGTCGGTCTCTGAGTTAACCTCTACAACAGCCGCGCTCTTGCGGTCATCGCTTACGAAGGTATCGCAAACACCCTCTGCTGCGATACGGCTTGCCTTCTTCTCTGCTGCGGCAAGACCCTTCTTACGTAAAAACTCTATAGCTTCATCAAAATTGCCGTTGGTCTCTGTAAGAGCCTTCTTGCAATCCATCATTCCTGCGCCGGTCTTCTCTCTTAAATCCTTTACCATGCTGGCTGTAATCTCTGCCATGTCTAAATCCTCCTGATTGTTTTTTAATGAAAACGGGACGAGGCTAGCCCTCGCCCCGAAAGGTTCTGTTTTATTATGCCTCTGCGGACTCTTCCTCAGCAGCTTCCTCTGTGGAAACAGCAGCGTCAGCACCCTGGTTAGCCTCGATAACAGCGTCAGCCATCTTAGCTACGATAAGCTTAACCGCACGGATAGCGTCATCGTTTCCGGGGATAACATAGTCAAGTTCCTCAGGATCGCAGTTGGTATCGGCAATTCCGATAAGCTTGATGCCAAGTGCGTGAGCCTCCTGTACGCAGATCCTCTCCTTCTTGGGATCTACTACGAAGATAGCGTCCGGGATTCCGCCCATATCCTTGATACCGTCAAGGTTCTTCTGGAGCTTTTCCCATTCCTTCTTGAGCTTGATAACTTCCTTCTTGGGAAGTACATCAAAGGTTCCGTCGGTAGCCATGTTCTCGATCTCTTTAAGACGAGCGATACGTGACTTGATGGTCTTAAAGTTGGTGAGCATACCGCCCAGCCATCTCTCATTTACATAGAACATTCCGCAACGCTCAGCTTCTTCCTTGATAGCTTCCTGAGCCTGCTTCTTGGTTCCCACGAAGAGAATGGTGCCGCCCTGTGCAGCGCACTCTGAGATCGCATTATACGCCTCGTCCACAAGACCTACGGTCTGCTGCAGATCGATGATATGGATGCCGTTTCTCTCCGCAAAAATGTAAGGTGCCATTTTGGGGTTCCATCTTCTGGTCTGATGACCGAAATGTACACCTGCCTCCAGTAACTGTTTCATTGAAATTACGCCCATTGTTATCCTCCAATCG
>CAJOQS010000282.1 GCA_905236925.1 uncultured Lachnospiraceae bacterium
ATATACTTCCGAGCTTTCTCGAGGGAATGCCCCTCAGCCTTCTGGAGGCGATGAGCTACGGAAACTGCTGTGTGACCAGCGATATCCCGGAGTGTACGGATGTCACCGGAAACGCGGGACTTTCATTTCCCATGGGAAACAGTGATGCTCTTGCGGCCATGTTGTCCGATCTGAGCACAAAGCCAGAGCTGGTCGGGGATTACCGTGCGCGGGCGGCGGAGCATGTTCTCAGCCGTTTCAGCTGGGACGACGCGGTGGAAAAAACGCTTGAGCTCTACGAGCAGGCAAGAACACATCGAAGGGGGGCGAAGCCGTGATCAGGGTTTTGCAGTCGGTCAGCAATATGGCGCGGGCCGGAATTGAAACCATGCTGATGAATTATTACCGGCATATCGACCGGGACCTGATTCAGTTTGATTTTCTTGCAAATAAGCCTATTCCCGGAGAATACGACGAGGAGATCCGAAGCATGGGGGGACGTGTATTTGTCAGCCCCGGCCTGAACCCGATCCATTTTCGGGAATATGAGCGCTTTGTGGCACAGATCGTCGCTCAAACTCCGGAGCTGAAGATCGTCCACGGCCACAACGAAGCTATGGCCTATTATGCTCTGCAAAGTGCAAAGAAAGCCGGAATCGGTATCCGTATCGCCCATGCACATAATACGCAGATCATCCGGGATTATAAATACCCGCTCAAAATGGTATGCAAGAAGCTCCTTCCGAGCGCAGCGACGGATTTCTGGGCCTGCGGAACCGACGCGGGCAGATATTTCTTCGGTCAGAAGATATGGGACGGGCAGGGGCACATTCTGCATAACGCGATCGATCTGGATCGCTTTCGTTTTAACTGCGACATCCGTGCCGCGGTGCGGAGGGAAAATGGTCTTGATGACTGTTTTCTGATCGGGCATGTCGGGCGCTTTAACGTTCAGAAGAACCATCTCCGTCTGATCGATATATTTTCAAAAACAGCAGCGGTCGAGCCCTCTGCCCGCCTTGCTCTTATAGGTGTTGGCGAGCTGGAGCAGGATGTGCGCCGGAAGGCGGCCGGTCTGGGAATAGCCGACAAGGTTCTGTTTCTCGGACAGATGGAGCGGGTTGACAGCTGGTATCAGGCGATGGACTGCTTCGTTCTGCCCTCGCTGTTTGAGGGACTGCCTGTTGTTGGCATTGAGGCTCAGGCAGCAGGCCTGCCCTGCGTTTTTTCCGATCAGGTAACGGAAGAGGCGGTTCTGACACCTCAGACGCAGCGTCTGAGCCTGCAGGACAGCGACGAGAAGTGGGCATCAGGCATTCTCTCGCTTCGCGGGGAACGCGACAGAAGCGCAGGAGAGAGTGCGGTCCGCAGCGCGGGATACGATATCGTACAAGAGGCGGGGAAACTTCAGGAGCACTATTTGAAAATGGTGGAAAGCTGCGTGTGATATGAAGATTAACAGAACGAAAAATGCGGTGCGAAACATGGTGGCCGGAGGTATGCTGAAGGTGACCGGAATGCTGCTCCCGCTGCTGATGCGCTCGATCATCCTTTACTATCTGGGCATCGAATATCTCGGTCTGGGAGGATTGTTCACTTCCATTCTCTCGATCCTGAGCCTGGCGGAGCTGGGCGTAGGTCATGCAATGGTGTTCAGTATGTACCGCCCCATTGTGGAGGACGATACGGATACTATTTGCGCTTTGCTGCGCCTGTATCGCAGGTATTACCGCATTATCGGACTTTTCATCGCGGGTCTGGGCATTGCCCTGACGCCGTTTTTGCGTCATCTTGTTAAGGGAGATGTACCGGCGGGGATCAATCTGTACATTCTCTATTACATGAATCTGGCAGCGACAGTATTAACATACTGGCTGTTCGCGTATAAGAAAAGCCTTCTGGATGCCCACCAGCGGGTTGGAACCGCAAGCATAATCACGCTGATCGTCAACATCGTGCAGTTTGTGGCACAATTCGTGGTTCTGGCGATTCTGCGGGATTATTACATCTTCCTCCTCGTTCAGATCATTTCCCAGATAGCTAACAATATCCTGATTGCGATTCGGGTAAGAAAGCTGTATCCCAAGTATGTGCCGCAGGGCAGTCTGCCCGCGCAGGTCACACAGGACATAAACAGAAGGATACGGGACTTTTTTACTTCAAAGCTGTCCGTGGTTATCTTTAATTCTGCCGATCCGGTGGTGATCTCGGCGTTTATGGGACTTGTTACGCTGGCGATCTATCAGAACTATTTTTATATCATATCTGCACTCCGCTCCATGATCGAGGTGTTCATCGTAGCCTGCATCGCAGGTATCGGAAACAGTCTGGTAACCGAGGACGAGGAGAAGAACTATCAGGATCTTAAACGTCTTACCACTCTGTACGGGTGGGTTTTATGCGTATGCACCTCCATGCTGATCTGCATGTACCAGCCTTTTATCAAGATCTGGATGGGAGAGGAGAGCCTGCTCGGATTTAAGTATGTGATCTGCTTTACCGTGTATTTCTACTCGATGGGCATCAACAAACTGATAAACATGTTCAAGGATGCGGCGGGCATCTGGCACAAGGATCGTTTCCGTCCGCTTACAGCGGCGCTGGTCAATCTGGGGCTTAATCTTGCCACCGTCAACAGATTCGGACTATACGGCGTTCTGCTGTCTTCAGTGGTATCGATCGTACTCGTGCAGATCCCCTGGCTGCTGAATAACCTTTTTCAGGAGATTTATCCGGAGCGCTACCGCAAGCGTTATTCAGTCGGGCTTGGCGTACTTACGGTCATAACACTTGCAGCATGCACACTTTCCTGTATGCTGTGCCGTTATCTCGCGTTTGACGGATGGATGGCACTGCTTGTCAACGCAGGCATCAGCTTCATAATACCTAATCTGTTCTGTCTTATTGTCTATGGCAGGGATCCGCTGCTGCGGAAGAGTGTCCGCCAGCTGCTTGCGGTGGTCCGGCCGCACTGACCGGAAGGGTCTGATAAAAAAACTCAAATAATGCTTGACAAAATAAAAAACGCATGCTAAATTGATTGTGCAAAAGCAAATTGTACACAATCAAATGATGATCCGGAGGTGAGAGCGTTGAGTAATAATGAAAAGGAGTTTGATCTGCTGAAGCTCAGCAATCAGGTCTGCTTTCCGTTATATGCATGCTCCAAGGAACTGACGAGGCAGTACAGTCCTTACCTTAAGGAACTCGATCTGACCTACACCCAGTACATTGTCATGATGGTCATGTGGGAGCATGAAACGGTTTCTTCGCGAGACCTGGCGACATCTCTTCATCTGGATTACGGAACACTTACGCCGGTACTTAAGCGTCTCGAGCAGGCAGGGTACATCACCAGGCAGCGTTCGGCAGAGGATGAACGCCTGCTGACCCTGGAAATCACTAAGGCAGGACGTGAACTCAAGAACAAGGCAAAGTCGATCCCGCCCTGTATCGCGGGCTGTATGGGACTGACCGAGGATGAGTTCAGGACACTGTATACCCTGACTTATAAGGCGCTCGGCAACATGGAAGGAAAGTAGTACAGGACAGGAACGGAACACAGAATTAAAAGGAGGATCATAACTATGGCTGTTGTTTACGATTTTAAGGTTAAGGACAGAAAAGGCAACGAAGTGAGTCTGAACGAGTATGCAGGCAAGGTTCTGCTTATAGTCAATACGGCGACAGGGTGTGGCTTTACACCTCATTATGAGCCGCTCGAGGCAATGTATAAGGATCTCCGCGACAAGGGCTTCGAGATACTCGATTTCCCCTGCAACCAGTTTGCAAATCAGGCACCCGGAAACGGCGACGAGATCCATGAGTTCTGCACTCTGAAGTATGGAACGGAATTCCCCCAGTTTGCCAAGATCGATGTGAACGGCGACAGCGCCGATCCACTCTTTGCATATCTGGCAACAGAGAAACCCTTTGCGGGCTTCGGCAAGGGACTTAAGAATGCCGCACTCAGCAAGTTTACCGATGTGAACAATAAAAAGTTCGGCGACAAGGCCTATATCAAGTGGAATTTCACGAAGTTCCTCGTTGACCGCGACGGCAATGTGGTTGAGAGATTTGAACCCACAGCCGATATGGAAGATGTCAGAAAGGCTGTAGAGAAGCTGATCGGGTAATTATTTAAAGGGGCTGCCTTTCCGGCAGCCCCGCTTTTGTCTTTATACACCCTTAGGCATAGGTTTCCCAAGGCGCTTATACATCGTTTTCTTCACTGCGCGCAGGATGTTTTCGTAGCCCGTGCATCTGCAGAGGTGGCCGGAAAGGAGCTTTCGCAGCTCCGCTTCGGTGTATTCCTTGCCGGATTCAAGTATCTCGACCGCGGTCATGATGAAACCCGGGGTGCAGAAGCCGCACTGGACGGCAGTTTCCTCCATGAAGGCCTGCTGTATGTCGGAAAGTTCACCGTCCGGTCCGATAAGGGATTCAAGCGTCCGGATGTTTTTGCCGTCCGCCCAGACAGCGAGATAAAGGCAGGAATTATAGCATTCTCCGTCGATTATTACATTGCAGGCACCGCATTCTCCGACCTCACAGCCCTTCTTGACAGAGGTAAGTGAGAAATCGTTGCGGAGCAGATCGGTCAGGGAAGCGCGAACATCGACTGCTTTCTCGACCTCACGGCCGTTTAAAGTAAACTTGATAACTGAGTATTGAGCCATCGGATAGTCCTCCGTTTCTATATCATTCCTGAAGTCAGATATCTCCGCCGCATCGTCTGACCGATTCGGTCAATGCGCGTTTTGCGCTTTCTACCGCTATGTGTTCGCGGAAATCCTTGGCAGCGCGCCATGAATCACGCGCGTGAACATCTTTTAAAACTTCTCTTGAAAAAGCATCTATGTTTTCTGCAGTTACAGCCTTGCCGTTAATGAATTCCTCCGCCGACCTTGCGCGGAGAGGAACGGGACCTGCGACTCCGTATGCCACGCGCACACGCTCGAAGGTCTTTTTGTCTGCCGAAAGGCGGGCGTTGACCGAGGTGCCGAGTGTGGCGATGTCCATAGCGTTTCGCATCGCATATTTGATGTAGAAGCCATTCGTGTTCGCCCACGATTCCTTAGGGATCAGGATAGCGGTCTGTATCTCGCCTTCCTCGATGTTGATATCCACGGTTCCGGCCTTGATCTAGATTTTCTCGATAGGAAGACGGCGGACGCCGTTCTTGCCGGTGAGCTCAACGATAGCATCATACGCGTGGAGCGTGGATGCGGAATCGGCTGAGGTAACGCCGTTGCAGGTGTTGCCGCCGATGGTTCCGGCGTTTCTTATCTGGGGGCCGCCGACCTGATCAACAGCCTCTCCGAGACACAGGAGTTTCTCCTGAATGAGGGGATCCCTCGTTATATGCGAAAAGCTGGTAAGTGATCCGATCCGGATGGTTCCGTCACTTTCAAGGGTGATACCGCGCAGATCGTCAATCTTGAAGATGGAGATGAGTGCCTTGCCGGCGCGTTTTCCCTCGCGCATCTGCACGAAGACATCCGTTCCGCCGGCAACTATCTGTGCCTCGGGATGCTCCAGACGCAGTGCTATAGCCTCCTGAACGCTCTTTGCTTCATATAAAGCAGACATATCATACATGTTATTCTCCGTTCCGTGCCTGACGGTGATATTATTCGCAGGCACTAAAAGCAATCACTCCGAAACCGGGGTTTCGATCAGTCCTTCTTCCTTGAAGCGTCTGAAAAGAATGTGCGGATTGATGGGTGTCTGGTTTACCGCAACGCCTGTTGCCGCAAGAACCGCGTTTCTGATGGCAGGAGCCATCGAGCATGCGGGCGGTTCGCCGAGAGCCTTGGTTCCGAACGGTGATGTGGGCTCGGGGTTCTCAACAAAGTCAACCTCCAGACGGGGATGATCCATAAATGTCGAAAGCTTGTAGTCGAGCAAATTGTTGTTCAGAGGACGTCCGGTCTTCTCGTCGAAGAGGAGCTGCTCGGAGAGTCCGTAGCCTATTGCCATCGACATGCCGCCGTGAACCTGCGCCTCGGCGAGTGCGGGGTTGATGAGCTTTCCGCAGTCGTGAACGTTCAGGCACTTGTTCAATGTGACCTTGCACATAGGGATATCGACGGTCAGGTCAACGAAGGAGCAGCCGAAGGAGTATGCGTTATTACGTATTGTATATGTCGATTCGGCGGTAATGTGCTCGCTGTTTGCGGGATCGTACTGAACCTGCATGGCAAGCTCGGAAAGGCTCATGAGGACTTTTCCGTCGGTGATCCGGACGATGTTGCCGTCCTCGATCTCGAGATTGTATTCGTCCTGTCTGGTAAGCCTTGCAGCGTGCTTTAGTATCTTGTCACGAAGGATATTGCCGGTCTGTGTAATGGAAAAACCTGCAACATAGGTCTGACGCGAAGCGTATGCGCCAAGACCGGTGGGAGTTATGTCGGTATCCTGGCAGGAAACAACATGAACATCCCTGTAGCTCTTGAGTCCGACCACTTCGGCAGTCATCTGCGCGTAAGCCGTGTCGGCACCCTGGCCTATTTCGGTCTCACCGCACTGCATGGTAACCGTTCCGTCGAGGTTCAGCAGCATGCGATTCGAAGAGGTTTCAAGAGAGATGGGATAAACCGCGGTGTTGTACCAGAAGGTCGCAACGCCGACAGCTCTTCTGACATCGCCGGTGTCGTTCGCGTATTCAGCCTTTCTGCGGTCGTAATCGAAATCCCTGCGTCCTTTATCAAGACACTGTCTGAAGGAGTCAAAGTAGTTGACGTTCTTCGAAAAGCCGTCGACAAACTGATCCGGCATGATAACCTGCATGCGGTATTCGATCGGATCCCTGCCGAGTACACGTGCGCAGTCGTCGATGTTGCTCTCGTCGGCAAAGGAGGCCTGAGGCATACCGTAGCCTCTCATGGCGCCGGCTGTGGGCCTGTTGGTATATACGGTATAGCTGTCACATTCATAGTTGGGACAGGGATAATGCTGGGGGAATGAACCCATGGCTTTTGCAACGATCGAGTGGCCGTGGGATGCGTATGAGCCCTGGTTGGAGAAAAGCTCGACCTTGCGCGCGGCTATGTCACCGTTTTTGCGAAGCCAGGTGGTTATGTGGAAACGAATGGCGTGACGCACACGGTTCGAAACGA
Source organism: uncultured Lachnospiraceae bacterium (assembly GCA_905236925.1). Lineage (GTDB taxonomy): Bacteria > Bacillota > Clostridia > Lachnospirales > Lachnospiraceae > RUG11977. Next base: position 7,101 of record CAJOQS010000282.1, read on the forward strand.
AGGTTTCCTCGCGTGAGCAGTCGATACGCACGGGCCTTCCGCCCATCTGAAGGGTACACCAGCAGCAGAGGGGCTCGTAAAGAGCATCCTGCTTGTTGCCGAAGCCGCCGCCGATGTAAGGCTTGATAATATGTATGTCGGCCCACGGACGTCCTACTGCCTGTCCGCAGATACGTCTGATGATGTGCGGAATCTGTGTTGAAGTTACGCAGACGATGCGTCCGTTTTCTTCGTAGGCAAAGCATCCGTGGTTTTCGATATGGCAATGCTGTACTGTAGGCGTGTCATACCAGCCC
>CAJOQS010000283.1 GCA_905236925.1 uncultured Lachnospiraceae bacterium
ATGCAATGTCGGTATGGCCTGCCAGTATGAATCGATCGAGCGTTTTGAACTTGAGGATGACATTTTCAACTGCTTTGTTCAGGACGCGCTTGATCTGATAGAATTCGCGAACGGTGGTAAGGATACTAAATGGGGAGGCCTCAGAGCATCGATGGGTCATCCGGAACCGTTCAACCTTGAACTGCTCGGAATAGGCAACGAGCAGTGGCAGACCCCTGAGTCCAGGTTCTTTGAACGCTACGAGATATTTGAGAAGGCTGTTCACGGGGCCTGTCCCGGAATCCGACTTATCGGATCGGCGGGCCCGGATGTTACGAGCGATCATTATACCGATGCATGGAAGTTCTACAGGGAAACCGCAGCCGGAAGAGGTGAAGGAGAGCCTGAATTTGCCTATGCGATCGACGAGCACTATTATGTGAGCCCGGATTGGATGCTTTCGAATAACTGCTTCTATGACGATTATCCGCGCAATATCGGAGTGTTTGCGGGAGAATATGCGGCGCATGTGGGAAGGGGATCACGGACTCCGGAAAGAAACTGCATCGCGGCTGCGGTCGCTGAAGCCGCCTTTATGACCGGACTTGAGCGCAACGCCGATGTCGTGCGTCTTGCCTCGTATGCCCCGCTTTTTGCGCGCGAGGGCTATGTTCAGTGGGCTCCGGACATGATCTGGTTTGATGATAATACGGTTTGCAGGACCCCGAATTATTATGTTCAGAAGATGTTCTCCTGCGGGACCGGAAGTGAGGAGCTTGTTGTCGAAGGACTCGAAGATCTTCGTGAAAACAGGGTATTTGCCAGTGCATCAAGAGATCCCGAAAGCGGGAAGATATATGCGAAGCTTGTCAACGCATCGGACAGGGCATTCGAGGTTCCGCTGAAATTCGACATGACCGTTTCCTGTGCGGATAAGGCTGCTATGACCGTTCTTTCGGGGCGCCCCGACGCTTATAACAGCGTAAGGAATCCCGAAGCTGTAACACCGAAGACATCCACGGCTGATATTTCGGGCAGTTCCCTGAAGCTGGACGGTATGAGCGTGGTTCTTCTTGAAATATGAGAAGGGCAGGCAAATACACGCAAAGACAAAATAACAGATTGTAAAAAGTGAAATACGGCGCAGTGGTTGCTAAAAAGCATTGTCTGTGATATAATAACCATATATGCAACCGCCGCGCCGTGCGGCACGTTTACAGGTTGAGAGGAGGCCTCTATGTCAGGTAAAGACCCCGGTTACCCGCTTCGTCCGGATTATGTGGATGTCAGCGGACCAATGAAGGAAAACATAGCGAAGCTCGGCAAGCTGATCACGGACAGGATCCCGATCAAGCTCGGTCTCGCGAAGGTTACCAAGGATGATCCCGAATACTGGGCCGTCCGTGTCCTTTGCTACGATGACGACAATATCGCGAAGTTTGTTATTGATAACTTCAAGGCGATCAGAAAGCCCAAGACCTTCGAGGAACTTAAGGCAAGCTCGGGACTTTCCGATAAGGACCTTAACGAGATCCTCGACAAGATCTCTTATACCGGACTCGTTGAGTATAACTGGGAGAACCCCAAACATGAGAAGCAGTGGGTTCTGCCTATGTTCGTTCCGGGATCGGGCGAATTCTCAAACATGAACACCAGGCTGCTTGAGGAGCATCCCGAACTGGGCTATTTCTTCGAGCATATGACCAGACTTCCCCTCGAGAAGGTTACACCCATGGTGCCCCCCGGAGGCGCGGGAATCGGAATGCACGTTATCCCCGTACAGAAGGAAGTGGATATGTGCAACGAGGCCATTTCGCTCGAAAAGATCTCGTACTGGCTCGACAAGTACGAGGGTAAGTATGCAGCTTCACCCTGCTCGTGCCGTTTGTCGCGCAAGACCTACGAGGAGGGCTGCGCGGACGATTTCCACGACTGGTGCATCGCGGTCGGAGATATGGCCGATTATGTTGTGGAAACACAGAAGGGCGGACGCTACATCTCCAAGGAAGAGGCTCTTGAGATATTCAAAAAGGGTGAGGAGAACGGCTTCGTTCATCAGATCACCAATATCGACGGCGAGGACAAGATCTTTGCCATCTGCAACTGCAACGTAAATGTATGCTATGCGCTGCGCACATCGCAGCTCTTCAATACACCCAATATGTCGGCATCCGCATATCGTGCCCATGTTGAAAAGGAAAAATGTGTGGCATGCGGACGATGCGTCGAAGTCTGTCCCGCAGGCGCGTTATCCCTCGGACAGAAGCTCTGCAAAAAGGACGGCAGCACTGTCAAGTATCCCAAGCATCTGCTTCCTTCGGATAAGCCCTGGAGTAAGGATGACTGGGATTGGGATTATCGTGATAACAACCGCATAGAGACGCACGAATCCGGAACTGCGCCCTGTAAGACCGCCTGTCCCGCTCATATAGCGATTCAGGGCTACTTAAAGCTCGCGTCGCAGGGACGCTACACCGATGCGCTCGCACTTATCAAGAAGAACAATCCTCTTCCCGCAGTCTGCGGACATATCTGCAACAGGCGCTGTGAGCAGGCATGTACGAGAGGCACCATCGACGAGGCTATTGCGATCGATGAGGTTAAGAAGTTCATCGCAATGAAGGATATGGACGAGAAGACACGCTATATCCCGAAGAAGGTGATCCCCAAGGTTCAGGGTGAATTTGACGAGAAGGTTGCCATTATCGGAGCCGGTCCCGCCGGATTGTCCTGCGCGTATTATCTTGCCGAAAAGGGCTACCGTCCCACAATCTTTGAGAAGAATTCCAAGCCCGGCGGAATGCTCAGGTACGGTATTCCCTCATACAAGCTCGAGAAGGAGGTCATCGACGCCGAGATAGAGATCATGCGGATCATGGGTGTCGAGATCAAGTGCGGAGTCGAGGTCGGTAAGGATGTTACGATTGAGGAGCTTCGCAAGCAGGGCTACAAGGCCTTCTACATCGCTATCGGATGCCAGGGCGGAAGGAAGATAGGTGTTCCCGGCGAGGATGGCAAGGGTGTCATCTCTGCCGTTGATTTCCTGAGAACGATCAACGAGAACGAAAAGTACGATTTCACAGGTGATGTTGTTGTCGTAGGCGGCGGAAACGTGGCTATCGACTGTTCGAGAGACGCGGTACGCGCGGGAGCGAAGAAGGTTTATCAGATATCCCTCGAGACCAGGGACATAATGCCCGCATCACCCGATGAGATAGAGGAAGCCCTCGAGGACGGTGTTGACCTTAAGGGCGGCTGGGGACCGAAGGAGATCCATCTGGACGCATCCGGCAATGTTGCGGGAATTACGTTCAAGAAGTGCACCAGCGTTAAGGATGCCGACGGACGTTTCAATCCTCAGTATGACGAGAATGATACGATCCATTTCGACTGCAGTCATGTTGTGCTGGCAGTCGGACAGTCGATTGTATGGGGCGATCTGCTTAAAGATACCAAGGTTCAGCTCGGACGCGGAAACGGCGCGGTTGCCGATTCCAAGACCTACCAGACGGGAGAACCCGATATCTTCGCGGGCGGCGATGTCTATACCGGACCCAAGTTCGTTATCGATGCGATCGCGGCAGGCAAGGAAGCCGCAATCTCCATCCACAGGTTCGTTCAGCCTCATTCGTCACTCACGATCGGACGCAATCAGAATTATTATGTTGAGCTTGATAAGGATGACATTCTTGTCGAGAACTACGATAATTCCAAGCGTCAGGTACCCGGTCACAAGCCCGGCGATTCAAAGGGCTTCAGAGATACCAAGCTTGTATTCACCGAGGAACAGGTCAAGAAGGAAACCGCACGCTGTCTGGGATGCGGAGCGACGATAGTCGATCCCAACCAGTGCGTGGGCTGCGGACTCTGCACCACCCGCTGTGAATTCGACGCGATCCACTTAAAGCGCGATGTTCCCGAGGCATCGACGATGCGCAGGAGCGAGGACAAGCTTAAATACATTCTTCCTTACGGTCTGAAGCAGGCCATCAAGGTTAAGTTCAAGAACAAGAAAAAGGAAGACTGGGAATAAGATAATAGAAAAAAGAGCAGAGCGGGCATAAGACCCGCTCTGTTTTATAATACCGTGATGATACGTCCGTCCGAAAGATGTGAGTACTCGAAATATACGTTGCCGATATGATACTCCGAGAGCATGCTGAGGATATGCCTGGCCTGATCGAGCTGCGCGTCGCTGGCGTTGGGGTAGCAGCCCCACTCACCTATGAGAGAGGGCACTCCTTCTTCGGCCATCTCCTCTATTTTCTGGAGAAGGCTTCCGAATATCAGGTCGATCCGCTCGGTACCGCCCTGTGAATAATCCGCGGTATCGACGAGGATATCATAGCCGTGAGGTGCATAAACCTGACCCGGTATGATGCCGCCGGAAGGCGTCTGGGCAGGACGTACAAAGGAGGGGATTCCCGCATTGGCGAAATAGTTGCTTTCAAGGAAAAGCAGGGTGCGGGGATCGATATTGCGTATGGCTGTGAACAGTTCGTCGTAAAAAGGGCTCAGAACCTTCGCCTCAAAGGCGCTGGTGATCGGAACTATCTTTGAGATAAGACCGAGAACGGCGCTTTCGTCAAGCTCACCCTCGAGACTGCCTCCCTGTTCCGCAAAACCGTTAAGCGCGGCGGCGACACGTGCTCCGTCACTGCCGGGAAAGGGCTCGTTAAGGACATCATATCCGATCACATACGGATTGTCCGCGAAACGCGCGGCAACATGCTTCCACATGTTGATAAAGCGTGAACGGATCCCGATCCCGTCCGAAGCGGGAGAGTTGTTCCAGAAGTTGTCAAAGGCATGCTGAACTGCGGGACTCGCAAGATAGGACTCACTCCACAGCTCGGTCCGGATGTGCTGCTCACCGTCGGTAAGGGTAGCCCATTCGGGCGCTCCGTCCTCGAATACAATTCCGAACAAATCCTGATGCATATCGAGAAAGACCGGGATGTTGGCAGAAGCGGCGAGATCGATGATTTTCCCGACCTGATCGAGATAACCGTCGTTATAGCATCCGGGTTCAGGCTCCACAGCGTCCCAGAATATTCCGAGCCGGATGAGGTTGAAGCCGTGATCCTTTAAGTACGAAAAGTCCTTGCCGGTGTAGCTGCCGATATAGTGCTTCGACTTGTCCTTGCATACCATGTTTATGCCGCGGGGGATGAATTCCCTGCCGTCGGAGCTGTAAAGGCGGCCCGAATCCGTGTAGATCATTTTCCTGTCCGAATTATTCATAGTCCTGTTCAACTCCTTTGCTTCTTTGTTCTACGTTAAAGTCTGAGATCTCCTTTTCGAGCTTCGTACCTATCGGGAAGAGCAGCAGCGGGATCAGTCCGACCAGACACATGATGATGGGAACAAGTCCGGCGCCTATGCGTATGCCGCGGATGGCTTCGGCGGTTTGAACCTCCAGCTTGCCGTTATAGCCGTGTCTGCTGAGTATGGACGTGAAGATGGTTGCCTGTATGCTTGTAAGGGCTGTTGTGAACAGTGCGAAGAGTCCGCCGTACAGGCCGGTCTTTCGGGTTCCTGTTCGCATCTCATCGTAATCGATAAGCGCACCGTTTAATACGACACCTGCGGTCTGGATAACGTTCAGGGACAGAACTATCAGCGTATAGCTTATTACTGCCATCCAGCCCGTACTTATGAAAAGCAGGCTTCCGAAGCCCAGAAGGGCAGGAATGAATGAAAACATGGTCAGCCGCTTGCTGCCGTATTTCTTGATCAATTTACCGGCGCCGGGCAGCAGTGCCAGCATGATGAGCCCGGGGATGACATCTGCGATCGTAGCCATCGTGTCCGGTGCGAGCTCAAGGGAGAAGATGCGTGTATCCGTGACAACATTGTCCATGAAGTACAGGAACGGATTGAAATAATAAGCGATCGCACCCCTTGCGGTTATGTAGAACAGCAGATAGGTGATAAAGGGCTTCGTACATACAATGCCCTTTACCTCATTAAGCAGGTCCTTAATGTTCCTGTGCTCGGCGGGTTTTGCGGTCGTATAAAGCTCCGCCCTGTCCTTTAAGACTCTTAAAGCTATGAAATACATGACGGCATTGACAAGGATGACCGCGGAAAAAACGGGAATTACGAGTGATCGTTTGATATCGCCTACCAGCAGCATCGTGGGTATAATCGTGACCATCGAGCCGAGGACGTTGCCGATATAGGTTCTGATAACATCGATATCAACGCGTTCCTCCTTGTCGGGCGCGGCAAGAAGGAAATAGGACTGGTACGCTACGGAATAAACCGTATATGCCGTATCAAAGATGAACAGCTCTGCGGAGAGGACCGCGAATATCAGCCAGTCGCTCCATGAAGGTGATGCAAGGAGCATCAGAAAGATGGAGATCAGCATCGTAGGCGCGGTAACCCTCATCAGATAGACGTATTTGCCGCGTATTTTATTAAACGGCATCTTGTCGATGTACGCCCCGAGGAGCGGATCGTTGATGGCGTTCCAGATGCTGTAGATAAGATATATCCAGCCGTAATACTTTGCGTCGAGCCCGATCAGATCCGTATAGAACTTCATCAGGGAATTGTGGATGATGATGGGGCCGATGACCGACGCGGGACCGGGCAGTGCCAGAACAAGTTTTTCTTTGAAACTAAGCTTTTTCATGGGGTTTAACTCCGTCTGCTTCAATTCTATTCAATGGTCGTGTTGCTCTTGTCGGTGATGTTTGAAGATTTATGGTCGCTCGGATCGAGGATGAGCGCCGCGCAGTCCTTCATCTTGTTTCCCGTAACGGTCACACCGTCATAGCTGTAAAGACATACGCAGTATTTCTTGCAGCCTATGAAGGTGTTTTTGGTAAACTTCATGTTCTTGTAGCAGTCATTGACGCTGAGATGGTTGCTTCCGCAGCCGTAGTTGAAGCCCTCGAAATAGCATTTGGTGATGGTGACGTTGGAGGTCTGCGTATCGTCCAGGGGTGCCGCGATATTGGTATGTGCCTTGGCGGTCGGGTCGGAGCCGCAGGATTCGATCTGCACGGCCTCGTTGTTGAAGAAGCAGTTTTCGTTATTGTAGAACTTGCAGCCGGTTATCGTGAACTTCTTAACACCGGCAATTTCGATGCAGTGCGAGTTGGTCATGCCCTCCTCGAGAGGAGCGGAGGGGAGATACTTGAAGACCGTGTTCTTTATCGTGATATTTGACAGATGGGAACCCCTTACGATATTGTTTGCGCCGGCAAGAGCTCCGTTGTCAAAGGTGCCTCCGATTATCTTGATGTTGCTGCCAGCGTTGTATTTTCCGTTCATCGTGCCGTTTGGAAGAGTGAGCCCCGTGGTGCCAAGGGAGAGCATGTGCTTCTTGAGGGCTTCTGTCTTGATGCCCCGCTTGAAGGTGACGCCCTTCAGCTCAAGAGTGGTATTCGAATAGACCCTTAATTCCGCGCCGTTGCCGGGATTGTTTTTGTTATCGAGAGTATATGTGCCCTTGGGGACAACAACATAAAGCGTATCCTCGGTATTCGTGGTCAGCTCGTAGCTGCCGAAGGGTACATCCTTTCCGGCACTGCGGAGAGCATCAGCCAGCTTCTCGTAGGCAAGGAAGTTCGGCTTGGGACCGTTGATCTCAAGGATGAGATAGAGAGTGTTCCATTCACCGTCGGCAGGGTAGACCTTTATGGTCTGCTTCGCGCCGTTGATAAAGGCGTCTGGACACATGTAATACCAGTCAATATTGGTGTCCCTGTCTATGACAAAGGTCTTGGGAGTGATGCAGTTTTTGAACGCGCCGCTTAAGGCACCGATGACCTTCCACTCATAGTTTCCGTCGTTGACGGTCGTGGGGAGTGTAACCGTTTTCTGCTTGACGTTGGGATAATCATATATCAGAAC
>CAJOQS010000284.1 GCA_905236925.1 uncultured Lachnospiraceae bacterium
CCTCCCTGACCGAGCTGACCGATGACGGTATCCGCTTGATGCTGTCAATGATCACGCCCTGATCGTCGCAGAGTATTATATTGCTGTGCTTGCCCATGAGCTCCATGATGAGGCGTTTCTTCTTCAGGTCGCCCATATCATCGAGGTGCTCGAAATCAAAATAAATAATGCGTTCCAGCCCCGGCTGGGAAACAGATAAAAGCTTCGCAGACTGCAGATGCTTTCGCAAGAGCATGCAGAACGCCGGAGAAGTAAGCGGTGATTCCTTAACGGTCTCCGTCAGATAAACCAGCGGAAGGCCCGCGTCAGCGGAGATCAGGAGCCGCATCTGTTCATAATTCTTGATCGTGAAGATCAGCTCATCCTTCTCGGGCTGGGCTACCTTCATGACCCTTCCTCCGGTCAGCCTGTCATTAAGTTCCCTGACAAGAGCAGAAACAACTATACCGTCAAATGCCATTGATAAAACCTCTTAAAGCACGATAAACTCGGGCTTTCTCTCCCGATAGACCGTATAATACCTGTAGCCGAGAGACTTCAGATGCTCACAGGCATTCTCAAATTCAAAGAAAATGTGCTCGGGTTTGTGTCCGTCAGAGCCTATCGTCAGCAGCTCGCCACCGAGCTCAAGATATCTTTTGAGTATGTGATCGTGCGGATGCGCGAATCCGAGTCCGTACTTAAGCCCCGCGGTATTGTATTCAAGGGCCTTCCCTTTTCTGATGAGAGTCTTCAGATACTCGTCGGTTATCCCGTCGAAGTCGCCTGGATGATAATCCTCCGTTCCGCGCCAGCCCGTCGATGCAGGCACATATCTTATCGCGTAGTCGTAATGACCTGCCGAATCAAAGCAATCGTAGAATGAAACATTGTCAAGGCATGCCTGAAAATACAATGCCATGCCTTCACCTGCCGTGCGTCCCACCCAGTAATCCTCATAGTAGGGGTCGGTATTCTCCAGGCAGTGTGTTGAACCTATAATAAAATCAAACGGATATTTCTCCGTAAGTCCCCCGTAGAGCTCCTTCATACTGTCCTTGATTTCTTTTTCGTTCCTTAATCCGAACTCCATTCCGAAGCGTATGTCGATCCTGTCCGAGTAGCGTTCCCTAAGGTCCCTTAAGGTGTCAAAATACTGCCCGGCATCAAAAACGAAGCTCATTCCGGCACGTTCCGCGCAGGGATACATGTAGTCCATATGATCCGTAAAACAGATCCCGGTCGCACCCCGCCGGATGGCCTCCTCTATCTGTGCCTCGGGAGCGGCCTCCGAATCATCCGAAAAATGCGTATGAAGGTGAAAATCATATTGTATCATCAGTGATAATTCCCCAGTCTTCTAAGATCAGCAACCGATCGCGCAATGATATCAGCTGCCCTCTCGATCTCGTCGGGCGTATTGCCGCGCGACAGAGTAATTCTCAGCGATCCGCCTATATATTCCGGCGAAACGCCGATCCCGCTCAGAACATGTGAGTTCTTCCCGGATGAAGCCGAGCATGCCGACCCGGTGGATGCACATATCCCGGCCATATCAAGCCTAATCACAAGGCTTGAACCCTGTATACCCCTGAAAGCGAAAGACGCGCTCCCCGGGAGCCTTCTGTCCTTTTCCTCTTCGTTAAAACAGGCCGGGCCTGTCAGTATCGTGTCGGGTATCTCCGCGCAGATCCGTGATATCAGCCTGTCCCTTAATCCGCTGACGTATACCCTGTCCTCTTCCATTCTATTCCCGGCAAGCTGAGCCGCTCTTCCAAAGCCGACTATTCCTGCTACATTCTCGGTCCCGGACCTTATTCCTCTTTCCTGTCCGCCGCCGAAGCTCATGCTTGAAAATGGTGTCCCGCGTCGTATATAAAGCATCCCGATACCTTTCGGGCCGCCGAGTTTATGCGCCGAAGCACTCAGAAGATCAAACCCTGTCCGAGAAACATCGACAGGAATGTGTCCAAGGGCCTGTACCGCATCGCTGTGCAGCAGAAAACCATTCTGTTCAGCTACCCCGGCTATTCCGTCCATATCGTTTATCGTGCCTATCTCATTATTGGCTGTCATTATCGATATGATACCGTTTTTACAAGTTCCTGCTGATGTAAAGCCCCTTCCTTCGAGAACCTCACTTAGCGCCGAAGCGCCGATAAAACCGTTGCTTTCCGGCTTGACTTTGATAAGCGAGGCCTGTCCGGTCTTTTCAAGGTGAGCGAGCGTATTTCTGACCGCCGGATGTTCAAGTTCATCCGAAACAATTACGGAACCGCTTCTTCCTGCGCATCCGCCTATCGCTGCCAGTGCCCCGCTCAGCGCCAGCTGATCGGATTCGGTTCCTCCCGATGTAAAAAAGACTTCGTCGGGTTCTGCTCCGATAAGCTCCGCGACTTCCTTTCGGGCCTCTTCAACGGCATGCCTGGCTTTATGGGCCGGCCCGTAACCCGCGGAAGGATTCGCAAAGCCATCTTCGAGATACGGCAGCATCGCTTCGAGGACCAGCGGATCTACCTTCGTAGTCGCCGCGTTATCCAGATATATCAATTCATTCTTTGCCATCATA
>CAJOQS010000285.1 GCA_905236925.1 uncultured Lachnospiraceae bacterium
ATATGCTCGGCCGTGATATGATCGTAGATCTTCATATCGTTGATGGCAAGCAGCATATCATGCTTGTTGTCGTTGATAGATATATATGTTGAACAAGTTGCCCCGGGGACCCTTACCGAATGGTCAAAGCCTATCCCCTGTGCCTTGCCGGCACTTACAAGTTGTGCGGTAAAAAGATCATCCGCAAGAGCCGTGATCATTTCAACCTTGCAGCCAAGTCTGCATAAATTTTCAGCAATATTACGTCCGACACCTCCGAATGAGATATTCGCAGTGCCGGGATTACTGTCATGCAAAAGCGGCTGAGAATCGGAAGTTCCGCATATATCAATGTTTACAGCACCTATTACCGCTACTGTTCTGCCGTCCATAGTGCTCCTTTCCCTATATACATCCACATTAACCGATTATACATTATCATGCTTTTATAGGCAAGAAAAAAGAGGAACCTCAAAAAGGTTCCTCCGTATCTTTAATTCTGGATCAAAGAGTGTTGACAGCCTTCTGAAGATTTGAGATCTTGCGGGCAACTGTGTTCTTGTGGTATACACCCTTTGCGGCGGACTTATCAAGATACTGTGCAGCTTCCTTGAAAGCAGCCCTTGCATCATCCTTGTTGCCGGCAGCCACAGCAGCAAGAACCTTCTTTGATAAGGTCTTAGCCTTAGACTTGATCATCTTATTTCTTAAGGTCTTGGTCTCGATAACCTTGATCCTCTTCTTAGCGGATTTGATATTTGCCATGTTTTGTTTTCACCTCCCGAACCGATATAGTTTATTTGATGACGAATGTATGATGAATCCGGACACGGACGTTTCATCAAACACATACATTGTTATATTAGTGAGTTGTCCGTAAATTGTCAACAATTTTTTTATGCTCTCAAGGTAATTCCGTATTTTGTGCCAAGATCATCAAGGATCTTCGCAACAAACGAATCGATCACAGCGTCGGTGAGCTCCTCGTCCTTAGGCGTGAATACGAGCGAGAACGCCATACTCTTCTTATCTAGGCCGAGCTGCTCGCCTTCATAGATGTCAAACAGTTTGATTGAAGTAACATACTCGCAGGAAGCCTTAACAGAATCCTCGATCTGTGCGCATGTGATCTGCTTGTCCATTACGAAGCAGAGGTCTCTCTTCTGCTCGGGGAACTTCGGAAGAGGCGTGAATGTGCGCTTCTTGCCGTAGTACTTCGACAGGGTCTTAAGGTCGATCTCAGCGATGTATGCGGGAACGCGCATGTCTGTCTCATCCTGGATCTCGTACAGGATCTGACCGAGATATCCGACTTCCTCGCCGTCACAGAGTACAGCTGCCGTCCTGTATGGATGCAGGAAGGACTTTGTCGACGCCTCGTATCTGAAGCTGATGTCCAGCGCGTCGGCAACGACGTCAACGATACCCTTCAGCGTGAAGAAATCCTCATTCTCGCCGAAGATACCGATGCAGATCGTCTCTCTTTCATCGGGATAATCCGTAAGAGGAAGGTCCTTCGCTATGAATCTGTTGCCCAGCTCGTAAATACGTCCGGAAAGGATGCCTCTCTTCTGGTTTCTGGCGATCGCGGCGATCATTTGAGGTGCGAGTGTCGTACGCATCAGCGAAAGATCGATATTGATCGGGTTCATAAGTTTGATCGCGTGACGCTCGGGCGCATCCTCGGGAAGTCTCAAAAGATCGAGGTCCGAGGGCGAGAAGAACGAATAATGGATGCCTTCGTATACGCCTGCGGCGCAGAGAGCGTTCTTAACCTTGAGCTCCGATTTCTGTCTTAAATTGTTGCCGCCGCTGGTAACCTGAGCGGTAGGGATGAATGTAGGCGTAATGTGATCGTAACCATATTCGCGGATGACCTCCTCCGCCACATCCTGATAGCTCTCCATATCGGTGCGGTATGCGGGGATTCGGATCGTGAGCGAATCTCCGTTCAGTACGGGATCGAAGTTCAGGTTCTTTAAGATCCTTACGATATCCGCATCCGGAACCTTAATACCGAGCACGGAATTAACCTTTTCCACGCTTACGGTCAGCTCCTTGGGCTCGATCGAATTGCCCGAATTTATGTCGAAATGAGTCGACGAGATGCTGCCGCAGCCGAGCTCTTCAACAAGATGCAGGGCGCGCTTCATTGCCATAACTGTCGAATACTCGTCCACACCCTTGGAGAAGCGTGCGCTCGAATCGGAAACCTGGCCGAGAGATCTCGAACTCTTTCTGATATTGTCGCATGCAAATGTCGCAGCCTCGAACATGACCGCATCGGTCGTATCGAGGATCTCGGAATTGAGACCTCCCATGATACCTGCCAGAGCAACGGGCTTCTTTCTGTCGCAGATAACGAGATTCTCGTGATTTAAAGTGAATTCCTTCTCATCGAGAGTCACGATCTTCTCACCGTCGCCCGCGCATCTGACATTGATCGCATTACCCTCAAGATAAGCGAAATCAAAAGCGTGCATGGGCTGGCCAAGCTCTTTTAAAACGTAGTTGGTGATGTCGACCATATTTGAGATGGCCGAGCAGCCTACGAGCGCCAGTCTCCTCCTCATCCACTGAGGCGAAGGAGCTATCTTTACGTTCGAAACGTAATGTCCGATGTATCTGGGGCAGATCTCGGGCGCATCCACGGTGATATTGAAATCGATCTTCTCTCCCGACTCATGATAATCGAGCGCGGGCTCCTTTAAAGGCAGCTCGAGAATAGCGGCAACCTCTCTTGCGAGACCGAAAATGCTCTGGCAGTCGGGTCTGTTCGCGGTGATCGATACATCGAAGATCCAGTCGTCCAGTCCGAGGATCGGCTTGATATCGGCACCCACGGTGCAGTCATCGGGAAGTTCCAGCAGTCCGTTGTAACCGGCACCGGGATACATATCCTCGGAAACACCGAGCTCTGTACCCGAGCAGAGCATGCCGAACGAATCATAGCCACGGAGCTTGCCTGCATTGATGGTCATAACGCCTTCAACTGTCTTGTGATCCTTTGCGGTAGCATATACGGTTGCGCCCACGAGAGCTACGGGAAACTTTTTGCCTGCGCGTACATTATCCGCACCGCAGCAGATCTGAACCACGCCGTCCACGCCCGTATCGACGTTGCAGACATGAAGATGCGTGCCTTCGATGGGCTCGCAGGTCTGAACCAGACCAACAACTACTTTGCTGATGTCTTTTCCGACTTCATATTTTTCCTCAACCTCGAAACCGCATGAGAACAGCTTCTCTTCGAGAACATCGGGACTGACATTTATATCAACATAATCTTTTAACCAACTGAGCGGTACTAACATATAAACATCCCCCTTTCCTTAATCATCGATCTGTCCAAGTACGCGAAGATCCGACTCAAACAGTAATTTGATATTGTTAATGCCGTATTTGAGCATGGCGATACGGTCAATACCGATACCAAACGCGATACCGCTGTAAACATTGCTGTCAATACCGCAGCCTTCAAGTACCTTTTTGTTTACTACGCCTGCGCCGAGAACCTCGATCCAGCCGGTATGCTTGCACAGAGGACAGCCTTTTCCGTGACACTGGAAGCAGCTTACGTCAACCTCAACAGAGGGCTCGGTGAACGGGAAGTAAGAGGGTCTGAGCCTGGTGTGAACGCCTTCTCCGAAGATCTTCTCAACGAATACGTCGAGCATTCCCTGAAGGTCGCAGAGGCTGATGCCCTTATCTACCACGAGGCCTTCCATCTGAGTGAACATCGGCGAATGTGTCGCGTCATCGTCCGAACGGAATACCTTACCGGGAGAAATGATCTTGATCGGAGGCTTCTGGGTCTCCATAACATGGATCTGACCTGCGGAAGTCTGGGTCCTGAGCAGGAACTGGGGGCTTAAGTAGAAAGTATCCTGCATATCACGCGCGGGATGATCCTGAGGGATATTGAGCGCGGTGAAATTGTAATAATCCGTCTCGATCTCGGTTCCCTCGAAGATCTGGAAGCCCATCGAACCAAAGATATCGACTATCTGGTTGCGTACCTGCGTGTTCGGATGAAGATTTCCCTTCGCGGGCTTAACCGCGGGAAGAGTCACGTCGATGCTCTCGCTCTCGTATCTCTTCTTCATTTCGGCTTCTTTAAGTCTGGCGTCAACCGCGTCGAACTGCGCCTGCGCCCAGTTCTTGATCTCGTTGACCTTTTTGCCGTATTCGGCCTTGAGCTCGTTCGGGATCTTGCCCATTTCCTTCATCAGTGAACCGATCTGTCCGTTCTTTGCGTCCATCAGGGCTTTACGGTACTCGTAGACCGCTTTTGAACTGGCAATATCTTTAAGCTGATCGGTGATCTCGTCTTTTATGGCAATAAGCTTTGAGCTTAATTCGTTAAGATCTGCCATAATCTTTCCTCCCTTTTTTCATTTATTGATTATTTATTCTTCTTCAAGCTTCAGAACGCTCATAAATGCATTCTGAGGTATCTCAACGCTGCCGAAGGTCCTCATTCTCTTCTTACCTTCTTTTTGCTTCTCAAGAAGTTTCTTCTTACGCGTGATATCGCCGCCGTAGCACTTCGCAAGAACGTCCTTGCGCATGGCCTTTACGGTTTCGCGGGCGATTATCTTGCTTCCGATCGCAGCCTGTATCGGTATCTCAAAGAGCTGTCTCGGGATATTCTCCTTAAGCTTCTCGCACATCTTTCGTGCGCGCTCATAAGCGCCCTCTTCGTGGATTATAAAGCTCAGGGCATCCACTTCCTCACGGTTGACAAGAATGTCAAGCTTAACGAGTTTCGAAGGAACATAGCCCTTAAACTCATAGTCGAATGAAGCATAGCCCCTTGAACGGCTCTTTAACGCATCAAAGAAATCGTAAATGATCTCATTCAGAGGCAGCTCGTACTTGAGCATGGCCCTTGACTGCTCCATATACTCAATGCTCTTGTAGATGCCTCTTCTTTCCTGGCAAAGACTCATTATCGGTCCGATAAACTCGGTCGTCACCATTATCTGGGCATCGACAAAAGGCTCCTCCATATGCTCTATCTCGGAAGGATCCGGCATATTTGTGGGGTTTGTAAGGTCAATGACAGTCCCGTCGGTCTTATATATCTTGTAGATAACACTCGGTGCTGTCGTAATAAGATCTAGATTGTATTCTCTCTCAAGACGCTCCTGTATTATTTCCAGATGCAGGAGCCCCAGAAAGCCGCATCTGAATCCGAATCCGAGGGCAACCGATGTCTCGGGTTCAAACTGCAGGGATGCATCGTTGAGCTGGAGCTTTTCAAGCGCGTCACGAAGGTCGGGATACTTTGAGCCGTCTGCGGTGTACATTCCGCAGTAAACCATCGGAAGCACCTTTTTATAGCCGGGAAGCGGCTCGCTGCAGGGATTTGCGGCATCGGTAACGGTATCACCGACACGCGTATCCTTTACATTCTTTAATGAAGCCGTTATATATCCTACCATTCCGGCAGATAACTCGTCACAGGGGATAAATGTTCCGGGTCCGAAGATACCTATCTCAACAACATCGGCTTCCGCCCCGGTAGCCATCATCCTTATCCTGGTGTTTCTTGTAATCGTGCCCTCTTTTACGCGGACAAATACGATAACGCCCTTATAGGGATCATAGACCGAATCAAATATCAGACATGACAGCGGTTTTCCGGGATCACCCGTCGGTGCGGGAACCTTATGGACTATCGCTTCAAGCACATCTTCGATATTAATGCCGTTTTTCGCGGAAATAAGCGGAGCATCCTGGGCCTCAAGGCCTATAACATCTTCGATCTCAGCAATTACTCTCTGCGGATCGGCAGACGGAAGGTCGATCTTGTTGATTACCGGAAAGACCTCAAGGTCATGGTCAAGCGCCAGATATACATTGGCAAGGGTCTGAGCCTCGATACCCTGCGCCGCGTCAACAACGAGCACCGCTCCCTCGCATGCGGCAAGGCTTCTCGACACCTCGTAGTTAAAGTCTACATGACCTGGCGTATCGATCAGGTTGAAGATATACTCCTCACCGTCACGAGCCTTATAAACGGTTCTTATGGTCTGAGCCTTTATCGTAATGCCTCTCTCGCGCTCAAGATCCATATTGTCGAGGACCTGATCCTGCATCTCCCTTAAGGTAAGAAGGCCGGTCTTCTCGATAATCCTGTCGGCCAGGGTCGACTTTCCGTGATCGATATGGGCTATTATGCAAAAATTTCTGATTTTACTCTGATCAATGGCCATATATCATTCCTCAAGCGGAAGCATTTTAATAATCTCGTCGCTGACGGACTGCATTTCCGGCATATCGAGAAGCTCTATCTCGCCTGCGTCGACACGTGCCGCGATCGCGGGATCGAGAGGAAGGCTTCCGAGCACCTTCAATCCGAATTTTGAAGCAACCTCTTCACAGTGACTCTCACCGAAGACGGATATCTTCTCCGAGCAGTGAGGGCATTTAACATAGCTGTAATTCTCAATAATGCCGAGTATCGGTATGTTCATTTCCTTAGCCATGTTTACTGCCTTGGAAACTATCATCGAAACAAGCTCCTGAGGGCTGGTCACGATAATGATACCGTCAAGCGGAAGCGACTGGAAAACCGTAAGCGGTACATCGCCGGTTCCGGGAGGCATATCAACGAACATATAGTCAACCTCGTCCCAGAACACTTCTGTCCAGAACTGCTTGACAACACCTGCGATAACGGGACCTCTCCAGATAACGGGCCTGTCTTCCTCCTGAAGCATCATATTAACTGAGATCAGCTTGATACCCGAGGCTGTAACGGCAGGCATGATACCCAGCTCGCTTCCGAGTGCCTGCTGGTGAATACCGAAGGACTGAGGAATAGAGGGACCTGTGATATCAGCATCAAGTATAGCTGTCTGAAATCCCTTTTTCTGAGTCAGTACGGAAAGATAGGAAGTGACAAAGCTTTTGCCGACTCCTCCCTTGCCGCTGACAACTCCTATAACCTTTTTAACGCAGCTTGCTTCGTTCATCGGAGCCTGAAAGCTCTGCGCAGACTTGCGGGAGGCGCAATCCTCGCCGCAGCTTGAACAATCATGTGTACATTCTGACATTGCTGAATAATTCCTTTCAAAACCGTTAGATAAATAACGGTAAACTTATATTTTTATTCTCCGGCGTAATCCTCCGCATCGGCCCTCATAAGACCTGTTACACCTGTGCGGACC
>CAJOQS010000286.1 GCA_905236925.1 uncultured Lachnospiraceae bacterium
ACAACGTTTATCGCGGCGTGCTTATGCAGGTACGAATCATGGCGTGAATCGATCGTAACATACGGGATCCCGAGTTCTACACATAGTTCGGCGGCACGTTGGGTTTCATCTCCGAAGAAGGGGTCTATCGCTGCAACCCTGCAGCCTTCGATATCCTCCCTTCGGGGAATGCTCCACCATCTCTTTCCTGTAGAGAAAAGAGTCTGGAAGCGTCCCATGGGCGAGCGTACAAGACCGGCGATCACAACATAGTCCATTACGCCGGGATCGTCCTCCCACATATGGAGAAGCGAGGTATCGACGTTCTTTTCTTTATAGAATTCTTTCAACATTGGTGCTACGGCTGTTCCGATCCATGTCCCGTCGATCCTGACCGTCACTCCCAGCGAATCGAGAACAGTGGCTGCCGTTCCGGTCTCTCCTCCGGGAAGGAAATACTGTTCCCTGATCTCCGAGTATTCATCGGGCTGAAGAAATCCGTCCTTCAGCAAAAAAGAATGTGTTCCCAGCACCTGTCCGAACAGATAGGCATCTGCTGCTTTTTTCATATCATTACCTTTCCACGATTTTTACGTTAAAGAATGTTTCGGGATCATCAAACATCTCAAAGAGCTTCTGAAGGCTAAGATCGGGTTTCCCGTTTTGGGATCTATCCAGGTAAGGTCATACTTTACCTCTTCAGGAGGCATCATACTGAAATCCTGCAGGAAGGAGACGCATGACCCGTACATTCCGCTGTAATACCTTATGGCAATGATATTGTAGCTGTTCTGCTCGTTCCATTCCCATGAGAATTCCGTTCTGGTATTGCCTGGTTCGTATGTATCATGGATCAGCACTGCCTTTGTTGCACTGGCGGAATTGAGAGAATCACCGGACCAGAAACAGATGCTCTTTCTGTAGTCATCGAGGAGCCGGTTCAGTTCCTCTGTCGCTTGCCTTTTCTGATAGCCCTACTTATTGTTGATAGCAGCCTGGGCAGCAGGAGAAACAGCAACCAGTGAAACAACGATAGCCAAGGTCAATAAGACTGATAAAGCTCTTTTCATGTGAAAACCCCTTTCTGATCGGAACGATCAATGCTCTGCCGCCATTGTACCGCAGATCTGTGCGGATGTAAACTTCTCTAAATCGCAAGATTGATGTTGATTTATCCGCAGAGACATGATATACTTACCCTACAAATTACTAAAATATTTTGAGGACGATGTGTATGAATACCATACAAGCAAAGTACATAAAGCAGGAAAAGAAACTGTCTGGCATTAGAGAAAAAATGGAACATTTCCGCAAAGGTAATCTTCGTAAACGCACTATAGGAAAAAAAGACTATTATTACCTCCAGTATAGGGATAATAATCATATCCGGAGCATTTATATTCCTGCAGATGAAGTCAGTACTACAGTGTCTGAAATACATACCAGAAAAGAGCTGGAAAAGAAAGCAAAGGAGGCAGAACGCAGGCTAAAGGAGTATGCAGCTCTCTTAGGCATTCATAGAACATACCGACCCGTCAGGAAAGTTGATTATGGAGAATATACTCTGTTCATGTCTGCAGTGGCGCACGATTACAAAACTCTTGATCATGATCACTTTACGGATAAATACATGATATCCAGATACCGTGGGATTAACAAAAGATATCTCATCGGTTTTTTCGATTATATCAACGGAATTGAGCGGAGAAATACGCGGCGGACAAATGATCTGGTACTGGACCCTTATACATATCTGATGTATTTCAAATATGGACAAAAAAGTGTGTTGGAAGAAGAGGTCAAGCGCGCGATTCCTGCGTTCTTAAATCAGGGATTACTTGTAACTGATATTCAGGAGGCTGTAAATGGGACATACAGTAAGTGAAGAATACCTGTCTCAGGAAAACATAGACGAGTATCTGGAATCATTGGCGAGAAAGATTGCTGCTGCCGGTGTAGGAAAGCATAGGATTCTTATTGTCGGTGGCGCAGCGATGGCCCTAAAGTATCAGGATGGAAGATCTACGGTCGATATTGATATCTGCGTCCGTGAGCAAAACAAACTCTATTCTTGCTGTCAGGCTGTAGCAGAGGAATATAATCTTCCTGAAAGCTGGATCAATGCCGATGTCATGCATTCTGATTCCTTCTCTTACGCTTTATTTGAAAACGCAGAGTTGTACAAGATATTCAATGATATACTTGAAGTTTATGTCGCAACAGATATAGACTTATACTGTATGAAAATCGTCTCGTTTCGGCCCAAGGACATACAGGACATGGAGATTCTGTCAGAAAATCTGCGAAGCAGCGGAATCACTAAAGAGGATATAGTTGAGAATTTAAAGCGTCTCTATGAAAATGAGTACTATCTCAGAAATGACGCAAGGAAACTTCGCTTTGTGGAAATGCAGTTCGCATGAATTGTCTGCGTTCATAACAGAATGGATGAGAAAGGGATAGAAGATGAACAAAATCGGCACAGAGACTATAGAGACTAAAAGACTGATCCTTCGCAGATTTACAGCTGCGGACGCTGAAGATATGTTCAAAAACTGGGCTTCGGATCCGGAAGTAACAAAATACCTTACCTGGCCGACTCACACCAATGCCGATGTGACGCATGCCCTCCTCAATGACTGGGCATCAAAATACGAAGACGGTGGATACTTCAACTGGGCGATAGAGTACAAAGAAAACGCAGAAGTTATCGGAAATATCTCCGTTGTACATCTGAATGAAAATATTGATGCCGCCGAGATCGGATACTGCATCGGCCGGGCCTACTGGGGAAGGGAGATCATGCCGGAAGCACTTACGGCAGTTATTGATTATCTTTTTGAAAAAGCGGGGATGAACAGGGTCGCTGCCCTTCATGATGCTAACAATGCTAAGTCCGGAAGGGTAATAGAAAAAGCCGGTATGAAGTATGAGGGTACATTAAGGTCTGCAGGCAAAAACAATCAGGGAATCTGTGATATGGTCGTCCGGTCCATCATTCGCAGTGAATGGGGATAAAAATGTCAGGTTATGATTCAAGAGAATGGGCCGAAGCAAAGAGCCGGCTGGTCCGGGCCGTAAAGGAGCTGGGATTTCCCGAGGCCCTCGGCGAAGAAATAGCAAAACAATTAGGCAGCCCCAAGGCTATGGATCGGATGCTTGCGTATCTGATCTATGTTAAGCCCGGAACTGCCGAATTGATAGTTGATGAAATGCTTGCCATCTGCAGTGATATAGATTCGTGGCACAGGAAAAAGGAATGCGAAGCGGCAAACGCCAGTTACAACGAGCTGCTGTATCAGGACTTTGACGACGGGGAATGAAGAATTACCCTGTACCTGTCTCCGGCATCGGTGCTGACATTGACTTTTTTCGGTGTACAATTCACTTCAAAATGAATGATCCTGTGATTTGACGGAGTCAGGTTGCTGATTCCGTCATCTTCTATATATTCAGCCGAAAAACTCCCGTTTTTCAGCGGAAATACTTCAAAATGTATCCTGTCTTCCGCATCCGCAACCGGCAGAACCGCTCCTGCCCTGACAAACCATACGGGAAGTCCGTCATATCTGCAGGGAATCTTGTAGGTTCCGGGAGTATAAACCTCCGTCTCGAAAACCGGTCCGTCGCCTTCACTTCCGAAGGCCTTCACATCCGTAACATGATACCATATATCCTGCCCTTCACCGGCACGATCCGCGTCAGAAGGATCCTCTCCTGTGGCCGGACCCGGCAGGGTTACGGTCACACTCTCTGCTCCTTCATCAAAAACAGGGCAGGCAAGAATGCTATCTCCGAAGAAGAAGCAGTCGCTTTCCCTGTCATAATCAGGGTATTTCAGAAACACCGGATAAATGACCGGGTCATGTGTACATACGCTTCTCCACATTTCGTTGTACAGATAGGGCACCAGCCGGCTTCTAAGATCAAAAAGACGTTTTACCGCGGGGATCAGCTCGGGATACATCCACGGCATCGTGGAAGGTCCGCCGGGCTTCCAGGAATGGAGCACGAAGCGCGGTGTGAAAAGACCGTACTGTATCCAGCGCAGAAGCAGCTCCCGTCCGGGAACCGGCCCTGCAAAGCCGCCGATGTCCTGCCCGAAATTATAGAATCCCGACAGCGACATTGTCATTGCCATCTTGTGATTATAGCGGAAATCCTCAAAGCTCGTGCGATTGTCGCCGGTCCAGGTCGAAGCCATACGCTGCAGACCTCCTATCCCGCAGCGCGATACCGCCATTTTCCTGATCGATCCGTCCTGAGCCTCAAGGCTCGCCATGGTCATCAGGAAAGAAAACAGAGGGCGGATGTCGCAGGCTCTGACCGGATGTCCGAAACCGCAGGCCAGCACTTCTTCGTCGCAGACATCATATTCGTTGTTATCGTTCCAGGTATTCTTATACCCCCTGTCAACCAGATTCTTTTTTACGCAGTCCGTCCAGAAGGCATACGCTCCGGGATCGGTAAAATCAAGATAGCTTCCCATCCCTCCCCAGAACGGGAAAACTGCGGGCGTTCCGTCCTCATAATGCAGGAACCATCCCTTTGAAGCTATCTCGCTGTACAGCGGATGCTCCGTAAGGAAAGCGGGCTTGATATTGGGTATAAATTCCACGCCGTGTTCCTTGAAATAAGCGGAAAGGGCTTCAGGTGAAGGGATCTTATCCGTGTTCCAGTGGAAAACGCAGCGCTTGTCGCCTATCTGAGTGTAACCGCTTGACATGTAGAAGCCGCCTGCATCAATACCGTATTTCCCGCAGTTGGCGATAAAGCTCCTGAGCTGGGTGTCAGCATCAGGCGCATCGGTATACTCCATGGTACTTCCGCAGTATTTGAACGACCACTTCGGCGGAAATGCCAGGGGGCCGCACATTTTTGAAAAACGGCGCACTATTTCGGGCACCGTGCCGAGGATCACAAAAAAGACCAGATTCTCCTCGCTGCATCGGAACGCCTTGAAGGGATCATAATAGTTGTTGATCTCGTGACCGAAGCTTATGCTGCCGTTGGAATATGTATCGTAGTAGATCCCATACGAGCCGGCGGAATTCTCGCAGATGTAGAACGGAAGCTGCTTATAGAGAGGATCGGTGCTCCGAGCGTCAAAACCCATGGCATCCGAGGCTCCGAGCCTGAACTCATATCCGTTTTTGTTCACATCACCGGTCTTGTCTCCGAGCCCGTATATCTTCTCGTCGGGTTCGCGGGAGATAAAGTGCATGCTCCCCCGGCCGAGTTCATGGCCGAAGTTGTAGGAAATGTACTCGCGGTCGCGGTAAAGGAGTCCCTTCGGTGAAGTGAGTTTCATACGGAAATTGGTAAGATCTATGTCTATCACCGTGTCGTCGATCGCAAAAGAGACATATCCAGCTTCTTCCCGAACATCCGGAGTGATCGCATCAAAGCCCTGTACGGACAACTTGTCACGGCCCTCCTTCGGGCAGTCGCCGTCTGGGCAGACCGTATAGGTGGGCATCAGGTACTCTCCGTCCCTGACGAACGCGACTCTCAGGATATGCTCGAAAAAATCAAGCCTCGCGGTAATGCCGTCCGCCTTGTAAATGCGATGAGACGGCCCTGCTCCGAAGGGTTTGAATTCATGACTGTATTTCATTTTGGATCTCCTCATTAGATGCGGTTTATACCGCATCTGATTCCTTGCTGTATTCATCCCTTGCGACGGGATCTCCTCTTTAGATGCGGCTATACCGCATCTGTTTCCTTACTGTATTCATCCCTTGCGACGGGATCTCCTTTGATTAAAGTGTTCCGGACAAGCTTCGCGTAGCCGGGTCTGCCCATTTTAACCGCTTTGGGCGAGATGCAGAGAACCCTGCTGCCTCCCTTTTTCCATTCCGGCAGGCCTTCTTTGTTGGGATCCCCCTTTTTCGCAAATTCACAAATGTAATCCGTCATCATGTCGGATATTTCATGATCATGTTTTGTATATAGCCGGTGGCTTCCGTCGAGGGTTCCGAACACATACCTGACATCGCAGGAATGGAAGGCCGCGTTGCGGTCATCTCCGGGCGCGTCTATATCGAAATAATAGACAAATGCCCCGTTCGCATTGGCGTAAACATGTCCTATATGCTCCATGATGATCGCATACATGTCATTATTGGTATAACCCAGCATGTAATCAACTGGAGTAGGCTTTTTTATGAGCTTATCTACATGGTCGGTAAGAAGATATCCGTCGATCACGGGCATGGTGTTGTAAACATTGCCCTTGTGGGATGCTATATGCGGCTCCAGCTTCGCGTAGATATCCCTGAAATCCATGGTCTTAAGTGCTTCAAAGGATCCTATACCGGGACTGTCAATGAATTCCTGCCAGTACGGTCTTGTATTTTCCGCCTCCCGAGGCAGCGCGAATTTAGGAAACATCCCGCCGCCCGACATCATAAATGCATGTTTGAACAGGCCTGCTGCCTTTTCGCAAAGACACAGATACTGGGTCGAGATCGCCCCGGCGCTCTGTCCGGAAACTGTTATATTCTCCGGATCTCCGCCGAAATCTGCGATATGCGAGCGGACCCATTTAACAGCGGTCAGCTGGTCGTCCAGACCAAAGTTTCCGTCGCGTCCGTTCTTCCGGAATATCTCCTCATGCGTCAGGTATCCCATAATTCCGACACGGTAGTTGGGTACTACCATTATCACGCCCTTTTTCGCATAGGCTGCACCATTAAAAGGTGATTCACTGTTCATTCCGGAATCAAAGCCGCCGCCGTAGAAGTATATGATAACGGGACAGTCCTTTGCTTCTTTCGGGGCATAGATATTCAGGTTCAGACAGTCCTCACTGTACTCGAAGGTCTGTCCTTCACGGAATTCATGGTGATAGAACCTTCTCGTCGGATGCTCAAAATGAGGGTAGAAACCACGGGTCTGCGGACACGCCGGACCCGGGGCAGCAGCGTCATATTCGCCGTCCCAGGAATCGACCGGAACCGCGTATTCAAACCTTCCTGCGCGGGCGAAGCGGACACCGAGGAACTCGTTATAGTCCCCGTGATCGTTGCCCTTGATTCTTCCCATTGAGGTCTGCAATGTAACCGTCATAGCGCTCTTTGCCTCCCGTTGTACCGGTCAAACTCGCGGATTGTTTTCCCGCCCCGCAGTACGGGGCCTTACCCCTCACCATGAAAGCGTGCACCTACCACTTAAATGCGGCGGATGCACGCTTCTCATCCTATATTTCAGCTCACATAATCTGCCAGAAGCTTGTATGTGCTGTTTATCGCGTCGATATGTGTTCTTTCATAGCCGTGGCTCGCACGCACACCGGGGCCGATCGCTCCGTGGCGGATATCGAAGCCGGCTACAAGGGCGGGATCGGCGTCGGTTCCGTAATGAGGCGTGAAGATATCGAGAACGTAATCCGCGCCTGACTTTCTGGCGCTTTCTTCAAGCTCATGCGTCATATCAAGGTTATAAGGGAAACGAGAATCCTTGCAGAATATCGAAACCTTGCGCTCATCGCTTGTCTGCTCCGGTCCGATGCAGGCGATATCGACAGCCAGGAAATCCTTTACATCTGCGGGGATCATTGATCCGCCGTGTCCTATCTCCTCATAGAAGGAGATGTAGATATAGAGCTTACGGGCAAGGTTTATCTTCCCGTCCTTTATATCCTTCAGAAGCTCCATAAGAACAGCTACAAGCGCCTTGTCATCAACGAAATGAGACTTGATATATCCGTTTGCTACTACAAAGCGGGGCTCAAGTGCAACATAATCGCCCACCTCGATACCCAGCGCGCGGACATCCGCTGCCGAATGAACATCTTCATCGAGTACGACGAAGGAGTTCTTGTCGAAGTTTGCCACTTCTTTGTCAAGTTCATCTTCCGTTACATGCACGGAAGCGTTCTTGCGCTGTACCGCGCCGGTATATACTGCTCCCCCGCGTGTATGGACCCTGACATTTTCTCTTTCGGAATGATAGGCGTAAAGCCCCCCGACCTTGCAGACCTTGATCGTGCCGTCGTCATTGATATGACGGACCATGAGGCCGATGGTATCACCGTGCGCGGTAACCAGAAGGGGATTGCCCTCTCCTCCCGCATCAACAATGATGCCGCCCTTATGAAGAGTCTGCGCCTTGAAGCCAAGAGCTTTGATCTCCCTGACGAGATAGTCCTGAAGCTCGTGATACTGCCCCGTTACCGAATCAATGGAGAGCTCCTTTTCAAGCTCCGCATAAAACCTTTTCTCATTTAACTCAATGCTCATGATATTACTCCTTTTTGTTATTTATTTCCCTTCAAACGCCGCCTTCAGCCTTTCTTCCTTCTCAACCTGGAGAGCCTCGACCCTTGACTTTGAAAGCGGGTAGAAAATGCCGAGGATCACTGCCATCAAAGCGAACATGACCGCAGGTATGAGAGTTGCGAGGTCATACATCTTCCTGAGGTTCTCAAGGGTCTGTACCGCTCCCTTTTCGTACTTGTAATTCATTCCGAGAAGCGCGCCGTTAACACAGATAGCCGCAAGTACCTGTCCCAATTTTCGGAAGAAATTGAATATGGAATACGCGGTTCCCACGTCCTTGCTTCCGGTCGATACTTCTATATCGTCGATCACATCGGTGACCATTGCCCACATCTGAAGCACAAGGGTTGTAAGGCCTACTCCGCTTACGAAGCAGAGAACCAGGAAGATCCACATAAGTACAGAAGGATCCAATCCCCTCAACAGGAACAGTACAAGGTTCGCGGCGGCTGCCACTGCTGTTCCTACGGAACAAACCTCTTTCTTTCCCACCTTCTTCGCCAGTTTGGGCATGAAGAACATGAAAACGATCATAGGCGAATAGGTGCAGGCCTGTGAAGCCAGATTCATCCAGTTCGCATTGAAATAATCGTTGAACAGGTACAGATAAAAGCTCTGCGTGAACATCTGTCCAGCCAGAAGGAGCAGGGCTACGAGGCTGAGCGTTACGAACGCCCTGTTAGAGAACAGGAGCTTAACCGCCTTCCTTGTCGCGCCTTTCTGCTTCGGTTCGGGTGTAAGCACCACACGCTCCTTATTCAGGGAAAATGCGATGAATAAGAGGATGACCGAGCATGCAGCCATCGCGATGACGCCGATCAGAACCGGCTTATACTGCATATCCGTGATGATCTTGCCGTTCTCACCGTATACATAATTGCCTGCCGCGTCCACTCTTTTCGCGTAGGCAAAGGAAGCTATAAGGAAAACAGGAACACTGCCGAGTGCCGCTCCTATCGAACGGAAGACGGACAGTTTGCTCCGTTCTCCGACATCCGTTGTTACGACCGATGCCAGCGAGCCGTAAGGAATCTGCAGCACTGTGTAAATCATGCCGAACAGCACATAGGTAATCGTTGCATATATGCAGGTTCCAAGATAATTTGAATCTCCGCCGAGTCCGGGCCATTTGGTGAACAGCAGCACTGAGGAAAGCCCCAGCGGCACTGCCACGTAAAGGAACCATTGTCTGTAACGACCGTATTTGCCGGGCTTTACCGTGTCACATATACGCCCCATCATCGGATCGTTGATCGCGTCCCACACTCTCGCGCCGATGAACATTATCATGATGAACAGCGGACTCAGATTGAACACATCCGTATAGAACTTCTGCAGGATCGATGTGACCAGGCTGAACACCAGACATCCTGCCATGTCCACCATCGCATATCCGATGTAGTCCCCTGTCTTAAGCCCACTTGTTCTGGCTATATAGCCTTTGTTGTCTCCAATAATGATTTCTCCTCCTTAAGCTGTACTATACACCTGCCATCTGAATTTTTAAAGTGGAAAAAAACCGCGGCAGCGTTTATAATTTCAGTAGTCAGGCACTTACAGAGGCTCAGAACCGCCCCTTCGGGCATGAAAGTGAGATAATCTATGCGAGAATTAAAAGGCAGTGAAGTTAAAATCTACGACGGCGACTTGAGAAGACGTGAAGAAAGAAACCGGGTTTACCTTATGTCGCTTGAGAACTGGCAGCTTCTCAGAAACTATCATTTCGAGGCAGGCAGGGTTGCCGGGCGCGGACACAGTTCGGAAGCTCTTGACGGGTGGGAGGATCTCTCCTGTCAGCTCAGGGGTCATTTTCTTGGGCATTGGCTTTCAGCGGCAGCATTCCGTTTTGAGGAGACCGGCGATCTGGAGCTTTATGCAAAAACCTCAGCTATCCTTAGTGAGTTAAAGTCCTGTCAGGAGGACAACGGCGGCCAGTGGGCATGCTCCATACCTGAGAAATATCTGTACTGGATAGGCCAGGGCAAGCCCGTATGGGCACCTCAGTATACGATCCATAAGCTTTTTATGGGTCTTGTAGACGTTTACAAGCTCATGAAGCTCGATCTGGCTCTCGACATAGCCGACAATCTTGCCGACTGGTTTTATGACTGGAGCGGGAAATACTCTCGTGAGGAATTCGATAACATACTTGATGTTGAAACCGGAGGAATGCTCGAGATATGGGCCGACCTTCTTGAAATAACCGGAAAAGACAAGTACAGAGAGCTTCTTTCAAGATATTACAGGGGCCGTCTTTTCGATCCCCTGCTCGAAGGCCGCGATGTTCTGACGAATATGCACGCGAACACGACGATCCCCGAAGTGATGGGCTGCGCAAGGGCCTACGAGGTTACCGGCGATGAGAAATGGCTTGATATCGTAAGGGCCTACTGGAAATGTGCCGTTACTGACAGGGGCTGCTTCGCGACAGGAGGACAGACGCAGGGTGAGATATGGACTCCCAAGATGAAATTCAAGGCCCGTCTCGGTGATAAGAATCAGGAACACTGCACCGTATATAACATGATCCGCCTTGCCGACTTTTTGTTCCGGGTAACAGGTGATCCCTCCTACCAGCAATATATAGAATACAACGCCCAGAACGGCATAAAGGCTCAAACCTACTGGCAGGGCACACCGTATAGAGGCAGCAGGTCCGACGGCCTTCTGACCTATTTCCTGCCCCTTAAAGCAGGTCTGAAAAAGGACTGGGCCGGAGAGAGGGACTCCTTCTTCTGCTGCCACGGAACCATGGTTCAGGCCAATGCCGCCTGGAACCGGCACATTTTCTACAGCGAAGGCAGCGATCTTTATGTTGCGCAGTATGTGGATTCCGACGCATTTGTTCAGAGCGGTGACCGAACCTTCAAGCTGAGGCTCAGGGAAGACCGCATGAACGGAAGTCTTATGACCTCTTCGGAGAATAACGCGAAGCAGACTGTCAACGATACCACTGCTGCGTTCGCAAACAAGCCTGATTTCAAGAAATACGTGATCGGGATCGAAGCTGAAAATGATGTTGAGATGACCCTGCTCCTGCGTATTCCGGAATGGATCACCCGTAAAGCCCGTATATACGTCAATGACGAATTATATACGGAAACCGGGGATTCCGCCTCATTTGTCAGGATCAGCAGAAAGTGGACCTCCGACGATTCCGTTACCGTTATCCTTCCCATCGGCCTCAGGTTTATCACTCTTCCCGACGATCCTTCGGTCGGCGCGTTCAGATACGGGCCGGACGTTCTTGCCGGAATCACCGAAAGCGAGCGTGTGCTTACCGCCGCTTCGGATCCCTGCGACGAGCTGTCCGCCGACACGGAGCGTCAGTGGGGCGATTTCAGGACCTTCTATAAGACCGAAAACCTCGACCCCGGCATAAGCTTTGTAAAGCTCAACGATGTCGGGTACGAACCCTATCAGGTATACTTTAAGGTTAAAAAGCCCACTACCTGATCTGCCGGATAAAGCAGCGAGCCCCGCGCACAATGCGTGAGGCCCGTTTTAATTATCTTTAATTTTTTTCTTTTCTCAGCCCTCTACCGAAATATCTCCGCTGAGGCTGCTGATATTAAGCTTTACCGCTCCGTTTCCGAGAACGTAGCTTCCGCTCCTGATTATCTGTACGGTTTCGTCGTTGTAATCAAGGCTTACATCACCGCTGGTGGTCTTAACATTTGCAAGATATCCGTCTGCTTCGGTCAGAGCGATCTCTATATCGCCCGATACGGTCTCTGCGGTTAAGGAGCCTGTCTTCAGATCCGAAAAATCAACATCTCCGCTGACTGTCTTAACGGTAAGATCCTGAATCACACAGTCGTCCGAATCAATATCTCCGCTGACTCCCGATATCATGGCGCCTGCTGCAGAGGTGTCATCAAGACGGAGATCACCGCTGACGGTAAAGATCTCAAGCGACTTGGTCAGGCAGTTGTCCATCTCGATGTCACCGCTCTTTGTATTGGCGGTAAAATGATCGACCGAAATATCCGATGCATTGATGTCTCCGCTGAGAGTCTGTACCTCTGCGGAACGCGCATGGATGCTGTCAAGCTCGACATCACCGCTCTTTGTGCTGAGAGTGATCTGATCAGCCTTGACTTCCTCCGCATTGATATCACCGCTCATGGCATGTACGGATACATTCTTAAGGCCTTCGGGGAGGCTGGCGGTCACTGTGATATCCGGGCAGGAAATGCTCCTGAAGAAGTTGCTGCTGCCGGACTGTTTC
>CAJOQS010000287.1 GCA_905236925.1 uncultured Lachnospiraceae bacterium
TCGATCGAAAAATCACTGTTCAGCGGAACCTTGAAATAGGGAACCCGATACAGCTCACACCAGACCTCGTAGAAGGAATAGGACACCTCGGGAAACCTTACCGGAAGGCCGCTGTTGAAGCAGCTGTGGAAGATCACCGAAAGAACGTCGTCGGATCCGACACCGACGAAGACATTCTCGGGTTTTACCCCGTGATATGCGGCAAGATCCCTTCTGAGGGCGCCTCCGTCAACGGGAGGATACAGTTTCAGCCTGTCGCAGTTGAAGTGCTCTGCCGCGCTGATAACTCCCGGAGCGGGAGGATAGGGATTCTCGTTTGTGTTGAGCTTTACCATATCCGGAAAATCCGGCTGGTCTCCGGGCACATAGGGGTCGATCGTTCTGAAGTTGTCCTTGTTTAGCATACAGTTCTCCTCTATCGGATGCGGCTGGTTCGGCATCCGCTCTTTCATGCGTCAAAGGCTCTCACTCACAGCATCTGAGCAATATCGAAAGAGCTCTCTGAAGCACATCCTCCGGAATGTTCAGGGCCGGGAGCAGACGTACCCTGTCCTTCGCAGTCAGGCAAAGCACTCCCTTTTCCATACAGGCCTTTACGACATCAGCCGCAGGCTTAACTGTCTTTATGCCTATCATAAGTCCCATTCCGGAAACATCCTCTATGCCGGGCTTATCTGCGAGGGTCTTTCTGATCAGCTCCTCTTTCTTTCGTACTCCGTCCAGAAGCTTCTCATCGATCCTTGAAAGAATGCTGTTTGCCGCGGCACAGGCTATGGGGTTTCCTCCGAAGGTTGAACCGTGATCGCCGTATCCGAACACATTCTCAACCTTTTCCCCGAGCAAAGTCGCACCGAGCGGAAGTCCGCCCGAAAGTCCCTTCGCTGTGGAAATAACATCGGGGGTGATGTCATAATTCATATAGGCGTAGAGCCTGCCGGTTCTGCCGTTGCCCGTCTGAACCTCGTCGACCATGAATACGATATCGTTCCCGGCGCACAGCTCACGTGCAGCTTTGACATATTCCCGGTCCACGGGGATCACTCCGCCCTCGCCCTGAATACATTCTATCATAAAACCGGCGGTTTTATTATCCCTTATTGCAATTTCAAGTTCATGCATATCTCCGGCGGTGACGTGGACAAATCCCGGGGTTAGAGGATTATAGAGTTCATGATAATGCTCCTGACCCGTTGCCGCAAGGGTCGTGAGCGTTCTGCCGTGAAAACTGTTCTTCAGCGTTATGATCGTTGAATAGTCGGAGCCTTTTTTCTCCGCCGCGTATTTTCTGGCAGCCTTGATTGCGCATTCGTTAGACTCCGCTCCCGAATTCGAGAAAAAGACCTTTTTCATGCCGGTGCGTTCGCACAGCTTTTCCGCCAGGTCGGCGCACGGTCCCGTATAGTACAGATTTGACATGTGCTGTACTCTGTCAAGTTGATCAGTCACAGCCTTCTTCCAGACATCGTCGCCTATTCCGAAGGAGGTCACTCCGATCCCGGATCCCATATCGATGTACTCTTTTCCGCTGCTGTCGCGCACAACAGAGCCCTTGCCCTCGACTATCTCCACGGGAAACCTGTTATATGTTCCGGCGATATACTTTTTATCCTTTTCAGTAATAGTCATCGTCATTCCTCACCTGCCCTCGTATGTCACCATTGTTCCGGCACCTTCGTCGGTAAGCAGCTCCATAAGTATGGAATGCGGAACACGTCCGTCCATGATGACAACATTTTTAACTCCGTAATTAAGAGCGTCTATGCAGCACTCGACCTTCGGTATCATTCCGCCGCTTACGGTACCGTCCTCATACAGCTTCTTCGCCTCTTCCGGCGTTACCTTGGGGATCAGCGTTGACGGATCGTCCTTGTCCTTCAGTATCCCGGCAATATCCGTCATCATTATAAGCCTTTCGGCCTCGAGTGCGCCGGCTATATGAGCAGCCGCCGTATCGCCGTTGATGTTGTAGGTATTGCCGTCCCTGTCGCAGCCCACCGTCGAAACGACCGGAATATATCCTTTTTCAAGCAGATCCCTTACCGGCTTGATGTTGACTCCGGTTATCTCTCCGACATATCCGAGAGCCTTGTTCTTGATCCTGGCCTCGATAAGCCTTCCGTCCATTCCGGAAAGTCCGACTGCCTGTCCGCCCTTCATTTCAAGAAGGTTGACCAGAGTCTTGTTGACCTTGCCTGCAAGTACCATCTGGACGATATCAACAGTCTCCTTATCCGTAACGCGCAGGCCGTTTACAAACTCCGGCTTCTTGCCGAGTCTGTCCATAAGCTCACTGATCTCGGGGCCGCCGCCGTGAACAAGAACTATCTTAACACCGATCAGCCACAGAAGAACGATATCCTCCATGACCTGCTGCTTCAGATTTTCGTTTACCATGGCGTTGCCGCCGTATTTAACGACAACGATCTTTCCGTTGTATCTCTTGATGTAGGGAAGCGCCTGTGTCAGTACTTCCGCGCGCTTAGCATTTGTAAGATCCGTATTCATCATGCACCTGTTCCTTTTTAAGTCTGTTTATCAGGTCCTGTAGTCACCGTTTATCTTAACGTAGTCATAGGTAAGGTCGCATCCCCAGGCCGTTGCCTCAGCATTTCCGGAATTCAATCCTACTTCTATCTCTATTTCCTTCTCAAGCAGGATCTCCTTGGCGAGATCCTCCGAGAAATCGATGCCCGCACCGTTCTTGCAGACCGGGATAGTTCCCTTTTTGCTTGTGAACGCGACATCGATCCTGCTCACATCAACATCGGCTCCGCTGTAGCCTATCGCACAGAGAACACGTCCCCAGTTCGCATCGGCTCCGAACATCGCAGCCTTAAGAAGACTCGAGCAGATCACCGACTTGGCCACTGTTCTGGCAGTTTCAATATCCGCCGCGCCGCTGCACCTGCACTCAAGAAGCTTCGTCGCCCCTTCGCCGTCGCCTGCGATCATTCTGCACAGACCGATATTTACTGTATTGAGCGCCTTCATGAATTCTTCGAAATCCGGGCCTTCGGCGGTTATCTCCGGATTTCCTGCCATTCCGTTCGCAAGAACAGTCACCATGTCATTCGTCGAAGTGTCGCCGTCGATGCTGAGCATGTTGAAGGTTCCGGCTATATCGCCTTTAAGAGCCTTGTTCAGCATTTCCGGGGAAATGGCTGCGTCGGTCGTTATGAACACCAGCATCGTAGCCATATTCGGATGGATCATTCCGCTTCCCTTTGCAATGCCGCCGAGACTGCACTTCACTCCGCCGAGCTCAAACTCGACAGCTATCTCCTTCATGACCGTGTCGGTCGTCATAATGCCTTCGGCTGCCGCGGAGCAGTCATCGGCGTTAAGGGAAGCCACAAGCCCGGGTATTCCGTTCTTGATCGGCTCCGGATCGAGAGGCTGTCCGATGACTCCGGTCGAAGCAACGACCACATCCTTCGGACTGATCTTCAGCGCATCGGCAAGAGCATCGCACATAGCCTCCGCGACCTCGATGCCGTTCGCATTACATGTGTTTGCGTTTCCGCTGTTGCAGATCACAGCCTGCGCCTTTCCGTCAGCGATATTGTTCTTCGTGACGATAAGGGGCGCTCCCTTTACAAGATTTGTTGTATATACCGCCGCCGCGCTTGCGGGTACTTCACTGTAGATCAGCGCCAGATCCTTCTTGCTCCTGTTCTTTCTGATACCGCAGTGCACTCCTCCCGCAAGAAAACCCTTTGCCGCACATATTCCGCCTTTAATCAATTCCATAGTATTATCTCCGTTTCCTTTTTTTAATGCCGTCGTTCGGGATCAGGTCATCACCGATCGCCTATATTCATCCCGGTTGCTTCTTCTGCTCCCAGCACTATGTTCATATTCTGTATCGCAGCACCCGATGCTCCCTTCCCCAGATTGTCGAATCTCGACACCAGAAGGATGCGTTCTTCGCTGCCTGTTACCGTTATTTCCATATCGTCCCTTCCAGCAAAAGCTCCTGCCGAAAGGAATCCCGTTCCTTCATCCCCGGCATCGCGCCTGAAGCTTACGAGTCCTTTTCCATTGTAATAACCTTCGTAGGCTTCTTCAATGTCTCGGATCGTTCCCTTCACATCGTCTGCAAACAGGGAGACCGTCACCTCCATGCCCGCGTAAAAGGGAGCCACTATCGGACAGAAAACGGGTGCCCTGCTCAGTCCGCACAGCTTCTGCATCTCGGGAAGATGCTTATGCTGCTGTGTGAGGCCGTACATCCTCGGAGCATCGAGCAGAGGGCTGCGCCCTTCCGCTTCATATTCGGCTATCATCTTCTTGCCGCCGCCCGAGTATCCGGTAAGAGAAAAAGCCGTCAGCTCAGCATCTTTGCTGATAAGCCCCGCTTCGGTAAGAGGACGTACCAGCGCTATAAAGCCGCTTGCATGACAGCCCGGGTTGGCTATCCTTGAGGCTTTCGAAAGCTTCTCTCTCTGACCGCTCAGCTCCGGGAAGCCGTATGTCCAGCCCTCGGCAGTCCTGTGGGCCGTCGACGTGTCTATGACATGAACTCCGGGCTCCGTAACGAGTCCTGCAGCCTCCACCGCCGCCGCATCGGGCAGGCACAGGAACGCAATGTCCGCGCTGTTGAGCGCCTCGGCACGCGCCGCCGCATCTTTTCTCTTCTCTTCCGTAAGCTTTATCAGTTCGATATCGCGCCGCCCCTCGAGCCTCTCATATATCCTCAGCCCTGTCGTGCCGGCACTTCCGTCAATGAATACCTTTGTCACCGGGATCACCTCTTTAAATAATTATGCATTATTATACACGTTTCTATGCATAAATCAAGTATGTATATGAATATTTATAAATATTTTAAAAAGGGCCACAAAAATGGCCCTTTCATTGCTTTGATATTATTGTCTGTATTCCCCGGCGAGTGCCTTGAATGCCGGCAGCGCCCGCTCAATCATGGCATGATCGACGCAATATGCGATCCTGACATAACCCGGGCAGCCGAAGGTCGACCCCGGTACGATAAGAAGGTGATGTGCCTTTGCCTTCGCGACAAATGCCTTGTCATCCGCTTCAAGCGCTTTTACGAAAAGATAGAAGGCTCCTTCCGGCTTGATGCATTCATAGCCGTACTCACGCAGCTTCGTATAGAGAAGCTCGCGGTTGCGGTCATATATGCCTATGTCAACCGACGCGTTGAGGCACTTGGAAACCACAACCTGTGCCACCGACGGAGCATTAACGAAGCCGAGTATTCTTGTTGCAACTCCCGCTGCGGCAAAGATCTCGCCGTAGCCGTCGATCTCGGAGGGGATCACAAGATATCCTATGCGGTCTCCCGGCAGCGACAGCGATTTGCTGAAGCTGTATCCCACGATCGTATTCCTGTAGATCGTAGGGATATAGGGTACCTCGACACCGTCATAGGCAAGCTCCCTGTACGGCTCATCCGAAAGGATGTATATCGGAGCGCCGAATTCCTTCTGCTTCTTCTCGAGGACAGCGGCGATCTTCTCCAGAGTTTCCCTTGAATAAACAACACCGGTGGGGTTGTTGGGGGAATTGATTATAACGATCCTGGTCTTTCCGGTGATCGAAGCCTCGAATTCGTCAAGTTTAGGCTGGAAGGACGAAGTATCCGGTGATATCTCGACCAGAACACCGTCAAAATTGCTCACATAATTGCGGTATTCTCCGAAGAAAGGCGAGAAGGTGATGACCTCGTCTCCCGGATTCAGTATCGTCTTGAGGATAACGTTCATTCCGCCTGCAGCACCTACGGTCATGATGATATTGCCGGCAGAAAACGATGTCCCGAACCTTCCGTTTATGCTTTCCGCAATGGCTCCGCGCACCTCATCGAAACCGATGTTGGGCATATAGCCGTGGATATAGTTTGCGTTATACGAGTCCGGAATGCTCTTGAGCGCCTCAGCCACCTCGGTGGGAGGCTCAACGCTGGGATTTCCCAGACTGAAATCATATACATTTTCACTGCCGAATTCGGCAGCCATTTTCCTTCCCTCTTCGAACATCGCGCGAATGGCTGAGCTGTTCTTTACGAGGTTTTCCATTTTTCTGGATATCATATGCGGACCCCGTCAGATTGATTTTTTTGCGGTGATGAACATGTCATGGATCGCGTTCATGGCCTGCTCGGTATACTGCTCGTCGATCAGAACGGAGATCTTGATCTCGGAGGTGGAGATCATCTTGATATTGATGCCTGCGTCGTACAGCGCTTCGAACATCTTGGATGCAACACCTGCGTTCGCAACCATTCCTGCTCCGACAACGGAAACCTTTGCCACAGTGCGGTCAACATCGATCCTCTCACAGATAAGACTTGTCTGTCTGTGCTGCTCCATTACCGCGATAGCTTCATCCGCATTGTTGGAGGATACCGTAAAGCTGATGTCCTTTGTGCCGCCGCGTCCGACCGACTGCAGGATAACATCAACGTTAATGTTATGATTTGCGAGATGATTGAAGAGTTTGAAAGCTACTCCGGGCTGATCCTGAACTCCGATAACAGCGATAAGAGTCGTATTTTTATCGCAGGCAACACCGCTGACAAGCATTTTTTCCATTTTAGCATTCTCCTTTACTATTGTACCCTCATTCGTATTAAGACTGGACCTTACAACAAGCTGAACTCCGTATTTCTTTGCCATCTCGACGGAGCGGTTGTGAAGCACTCCGGCTCCGAGAGACGCGAGCTCGAGCATCTCGTCATAGGTTATCTCATCAAGCTTACGCGCATTGGGTACGATTCTCGGATCCGCGGTATAAACGCCGTCAACATCCGTGTAGATCTCACATTTGTCCGCCTTGAGCGCAGCCGCAAGGGCAACCGCCGTCGTATCCGAGCCGCCGCGGCCCAGAGTCGTGACATTGTCATATTTATCTATTCCTTGGAAACCGGTGATTATGACGATCTTCCGGGCATCCAGTTCATTCCTTATCCTCTCGGCGTCGATCGATTTCAGTCTGGCGTTCGTATAATTTGAAGATGTATGCATCGCCACCTGAAACGCGTTCAGCGAAACGGCCGGAACTCCGAGCTGAGCCATCGCCATTGCCATCAGAGAAACCGATATCTGCTCTCCGACACTCACCAGCATATCCAGCTCTCTTTTGGGCGGATTGGGATTTATGTCCTTAGCCTTCGCTATCAGTTCGTCAGTACTTTTCCCCATTGCCGAAAGAACCACAACAACGTCATTGCCCTGCTGATAATCCTCGATACAGCGCTTGGCCACATTGTAGATCCTTTCCTTGTTTCCGACGGATGTTCCGCCGAATTTTTTAACTACCAGCATATGATTAATCTCCTCTTCAGATGCAAAGATCCTTACTTATATTTGAAATCCGCGCGTATACGGTTGATCACATGAAGACCCTTTGAAAGCTCTTCGAAATCCGCCTCGCGTATGTAATCGGTCACAAAGCCGTATTCACCGGGGATGCCGGCATCGGCAACTTCTCCGATACCGAATGCCTGGTTTGCCTTGTCGGCCTCCTCAACAGGCACTCTGATGAAGAACCTGAAGCGCATTCCGTCCTTCGGCTCGGGAACAAGCTTCTTCTCGTCCCAGATAGTGTCTACCGTAACACCCTGATGCTTGGCTGCCTGGATCATATCCGCAACGACCGCGCTGGCTGTCGGGAGCTTTCCCGCTCCGCTTCCGTAGAACATCAGATCCCCGACCGCATTTCCCTTGACCATTATCGCGTTGAATACGCCGTTGACAAAGTACAGCTGGGAATTGCTCCTGATCATGACCGGAGCCACCATCGCGTAGGTCTTGCCCGCTTCACGCTTGGTAATGCTCAGAAGCTTGATGTTTGCCTTGAGTTTCTTTGCATAGGTGATATCGGCCGCGGTGATCTTCGTGATGCCCTCTGTGTAAATATCCTCGCAGTCAACCTGTGTCCTGTTCGCGAGCGAAGCAAGGATCGCGGTCTTTCGCGCTGCATCGATGCCCTCGATATCGGCTGCGGGATTGCGCTCCGCATAACCGTTTGCCTGAGCTTCCGCGAGAGCCTCTTCAAAATCCATTCCGGCGTCGCGCATTCGCGTAAGTATATAATTCGTCGTTCCGTTGACTATTCCTCTGATCTCAAGGATCTCGTCGGCCGTAAGCGCATTGTTGAGAGGTCTGATGATGGGGATTCCTCCGCCGACGCTCGCCTCAAAGAAATAACTGCATTTATGCTCGCGCGCTATTCTCAGGAGTTCTGCACCGTGCTTCGCAACAAGCTCCTTGTTCGAGGTGCACACCGATTTTCCGGCCTCAAGCGCAGCCTTCGAGAATTCATAGGCCGGATGCTCACCGCCCATTACCTCGGCAATGACCCGTACCTCACTGTCACCGACTATCTCATTGAAATCGTGGCAGATAACTTTCTGCACATCCTGTCCGGGGAAATCCCGAAGATCCAGAACATATTTTACATCAAGCGTTTCTCCCACGCTGCGTGCGATATAATCCCTGTTCATCTTCAGAACTTCATAAACTCCGGAGCCCACTGTTCCGTATCCCAGTATAGCTATCTTCATACGTCAGGTCCTCCCCCCTCAAAAAAATCCGAGCAATCCCCGGGCTTATTCCCTGCCGAGGATCTTCAGTGAACTGACACCCTTCTTTTCGCCTATGGCAGCAAGCATGTCATTCACGTCCCTGGTCTCAGGAAGGATCTCCATTCCCAGGGTAATGGCCGCGATCCCTCCGATCGGGATCGACTGGTGTATCGTCAGGATATTGGCTCTGAACTTCGCGATACAGTCCAGAACCTCCGAAAGAAGTCCGGGCTCATCATCCAGCTGCATCATGATATTGATGGTCTTGCCCCTGTTGCTCTCGTGAAACGCAAAAATATCGTCCTTATATTTGTAGAACGAACTTCTGCTGATATCCACCTGAGCCGTTGCTTCCTGAACCGTCAGAACCTTCTCCGAATCCAGAAGCCTTTTTGCTTCGATCACCTTCAAAAGGACCTCGGGTACAGCTTTTTCGCGCACCAGATAAAAGCGCTCATTATTGCCCATTACTTCCTCCAATTACAGATGCGGTCTTACCGCATCATGAGCATTTCCCGGATCGTGTTTGTCTGTAAAACACATTTGTCCGCATGTCAGGGAGTATGTTAGCACATCACCGCGCTAAAGGCAAGTGTTTTTTTACCTCTTCTGCAGCAGCTTCGATCTGATTGTCATGTTCACGCAGTTCAATGTTGATTTTTTTGAGATCCTCGTCCAGATCCACAACTACATCCGGCGTAATTCCGATCCCGTGTATGCACACTCCGTTCGGAGTAAAATACCTCGAAGTCGTGAGCTTCACTCCCGCATATTCCGCGTCGATCGGGATAACGGACTGGACGATGCCCTTTCCGAAGCTCTGTGTTCCGACTATTGTTGCCTTGCCGTGATCCTGCAGTGCTCCCGCAAAAATCTCGGAGGCGCTTGCGGAATTGCCGTTGACGATGACCGCTATGGGAATATCGAGCTTGTCCTCCTCCTTGGCATACTGATAGGCCTTATAACCCGTTTTGTCTTCTGTATATACGAGAAGTTCTCCGTTCGGAAGGATCCTGTCGAGCATATCGCAGACGATATTGTACAGGCCGCCCGGATTGTTCCTTATATCAACAACAAGCCCCTTCATGCCCTGGGCCTCAAGGTCGTCAACCGCTTCCCTGAACTGCTGCGCCGTGGTCTGTTCGAATTCCGAGACATAGATATAGCCTATGTTGTCTTCAAGCATCCTGTGTGATACATAGATAACGTTTATCCTGGCTCTCGTAACCTTAAAGGTTATCTCCTCTCCTTCGCGGAGGATCGTGATGTTGACATCCGTTCCTTCAACGCCCCTTATCCTCAGGACCACGTCGTTGAGCTGCTGTCCGATGACACTCTCGCCGTCGACCCCGATGATCTCGTCTCCGGACCTGAGACCCGAATTAAAAGCGGGCGAATTGGTATACGGAGTCACTATGGTCATGCTCATTGTCGTCATGTCCTGGGTAATTGTCGCGCCGATACCGCTGTAAACACCGCTCGCGCTCTCCATAAGCTCGGCGTACTCCTCCGGTGAATAGTACACCGAATAAGGATCCCCGAGTGACGAGACCGCGGCATGGAGCATCGCGTCATACAGCTTGTCCATGTCTACTTCGTCATAGTAGTAGGCATCCATATATCTGAGGATCATATCGAGTCTTGATCTGAACAGCTCCGCGCTGCTTTGCTCGGTCTTCTGCTCAGTCCTGTCGGGCTGTGCGGAGGCCTGGGATTGAGCGGTATCCGCTTCGGATATCTGATCCGTCACCGCAAATGCCCGGGTCAGCCTGTGATAATACCAGACACCCCCGGCAGTGATCGCAAGGATAAGAACGAGGCTCAGTATCAGGTTAATGATCTTTTCTTTTTTCATGGTTAACGCTCTCTGTTTGTTTATTTATCAGTTGACTTCAATCTTTTTTAACTGTCTTCTGAGTGTGATCCTGCTGCTAATAAAGCCGATCCCGACTCCGGTCGCAAGGCAGACGGGAATGAGGACCTTCATTACCTCACCGGTCTCAAGGAACTTTACCACATTGAAGATCGTGGAAAACTTCCGCTCAAGCATTTCGGTGATCCTGACATATGCAAGTCTGGTAACGACAATCGGGATGACAGCGCCTATGATCCCTATCAGTATTCCCTCTACGACAAAGGGTATCTTGATGAAGTAGTTGGACGCGCCGATCAGCTTCATTATGGATATCTCCTGCTTGCGCACCGATACTCCGGTGGATACCGTCATACCGATAAGGAACGCCGCAACCAGCAGCAGTATAGCGATAACGACCACGGAAACAGCCGTAAGGATCTTGTTGAATCCGGACAGCGTATCGGCGACGGCGCTTGAATCATTGCACT
Organism: uncultured Lachnospiraceae bacterium; assembly: GCA_905236925.1. Lineage (GTDB taxonomy): Bacteria > Bacillota > Clostridia > Lachnospirales > Lachnospiraceae > RUG11977. The sequence continues at coordinate 10,895 of CAJOQS010000287.1, forward strand.
TCCGGACACCCTTGAGCCCGCTTACGAACCGGACGAGTGAGTCCTGCATCCGGACATCATTCAGATATACGGTAAATGACGCGCAGTCCTCAAGCGGATTATCGTCTCCGAACGACTCGGAAAGCCCCGGGGAAAGCCTTGTATTCTTGTATTCCTCCCATGCCTCCTCCGCCGAAGTGAACTCGACCTTATAGACCTCGGCCCGCGTGAGTATCTCCTTCCGGATAGCTTCTATTCCCTCGTCGGTGATCCCTTCATCAAAAAAGATCGTGATCCCGACATTGGTTTCCGCATTCTTTACCATATACTCGATATTTGAAAGCATCGTGTAGAAAACGCCGAAGAGAAACAGACACGCTGCCATGGTTCCGATCGAGGCCAGTGAGAAGGTCCTGTTCCTGAATATGTTCTTGAATCCCTGACTGATCCCGTAAAAGAAGGTTCTAATTTTTCGCACGCGAATAGCCCCCTCTCTGATCCGAGACCACGACACCCTTGTTCAGCGTAATGACTCTTTTCTGCATCGCATCAACGATCTCTTTGTTGTGCGTTACTACAACGACGGTTGTTCCTCTCCTGTTGATCTCCTCGAGAAGTCTCATGATCTCCCACGAATTGCGGGGATCAAGGTTTCCTGTGGGCTCGTCTGCCAGCAGTATAACGGGATTGTTGACCAGTGCCCTTGCAAGAGCCACTCTCTGCTGCTCACCGCCCGAAAGCTCGTCGGGATAGGAATCGAGCTTTTCCGAAAGTCCTACAAGAGAAAGGATCCTCGGAACATCCCTGCGGATCTTGTAATTCGGAGTCTCAAGAACTCTCTGGGCAAACGCCACATTTTCAAAGACCGTGCGATCTTTTAAAAGACGGAAGTCCTGGAAAACTATTCCGATATTTCTTCTGTGTTTGCAGACGCTGTATTCGCGCAGACGCGACAGATCCTTGCCGGCCACCATGATATGTCCGCCGGTAGGAGAGATCTCCTTCATGAGAAGCTTGATAAGCGTAGATTTTCCGGAGCCGCTGATTCCAACGATAAAGACGAATTCCCCTTTCCGGATCTCAAGCGAAACGTTCTTCAGCGCATGCTGTCCGCCCACGTAGTCCTTGCTGACATCCTCAAGCAGGATCACGGGCGGCTCGATATCCTCATGCTCCGCCCTGTATAAATCAAATCTCTCGGACATTGTAATAATTCCCTTCAATCAGTCTATAATCCAGCAGGAGGCCCCTATCCCGCGGCATGCGTGATATGAGCCCCACCGTTGTCTGCATTTATCTTTTTTTCTCAGAACTCGAGATTTTCCATGTATTTCATGTACTTAACGACCATAAGGGCTATCTTGAAGGTAATGGCATCCTCAAATACCCTGAGGTCAAGATTGGTCATCTTCTGAAGCTTGTCAAGACGGTAGACAAGTGTGTTTCGGTGAATATAGAGCTGTCTGGAGGTTTCCGAAACATTCAGGTTGTTCTCGAAGAACTTGTTAATGGTCGATATCGTTTCCTCATCGAAGTCATCGGGAGATTTTCCGTCGAATATCTCCTTTATAAACATCTTGCACAGCGGCATGGGCAGCTGATAGATAAGACGTCCGATGCCCAGATTGCTGTACGCGATGACATTGCGCTCGCTGTAGAAGATCTTTCCGACATCAAGTGCAAGCTTGGCTTCCTTGTAGGAACGCGAAACATCCTTGATCTCACCCACTATCGTTCCGAGCGAAACATGAACGGTGGACATCGCCTCGGTGTTGAGCATATCGAGGATGACCTTTGCCTGCCTCTCCATGTCCTCGTATCCCTCGCCGGGCTTGAGCTCCTTAACTACTATGATGTTCTTCTCGTCCACGGCAGTGATGAAATCCTTGCCCTTGGAGCTGTTGAACAGCGTCCTTACCGTCTCAAGCGCAACCGTGTCCTTCTCAATCTTCGTTTCGATCAGGATAACGACACGCCTTGCCTCCGCATCGATATGAAGCTTTTTAGCGCGGTTGTATATGTCAACCAGAAGAAGGTTGTCAAGCAGAAGGTTCTTGATGAAATTATCCCTGTCATAACGCTCCTTGTAGGCTACAAGAAGGTTCTGGATCTGGAAGGCCGCCATCTTTCCGACCATGTAAACGTCGTCCGAATCGCCCTTTACCAGAAGGACGTATTCAAGCTGCTGCTCATCGTAGACCTTGAAGAACTGGTATCCCGACAATGCCTGACTGTCCGCGGGCGATTCCACGAATGTCAGGACCGTGCTCTCGTATTCCTCGGCATTGTTCATGGTCGCTGCCAGAACCTTGCCCTCTGTATCCATGACACAGATATCGATCCTTGTGATCGCCTTGATGCCTTCAACGGTGCTCTGCAATACCTGATTTGAAATCATGTCTGTAATCTCCGTTTCATTTTTGCCAAACCCGCTAAACGGGGTGAACTTCCATACTTAGTATCAGTTTAGCACTTTGAACTTGAAATGTAAAACAAATTTAAGGAAAGGGCGGCACGACTTCTGCCTTAAGTCGTGCCGCCCTCCCCCGGGACAGTAATGAAAAGAGATGATTAAACCTGTTTTTTCCTGGCTCTGCGCCCGAGAACTATGCTCTGGAGCAGGATGAAGAAGCAAAGCATTCCGCCTGTGGTGATGCTCTGCCACCA
>CAJOQS010000288.1 GCA_905236925.1 uncultured Lachnospiraceae bacterium
AAGCTCTCGGTCCAGGAAGGCTCGATATATCTGACGATATCCGTCAGTGTCATTCTGAAAACCGCTTCCAGTCCCGAATAATCACCGTACTGCTCCCCCAGTGTGATATCAAGATCCTTTGTCTCGCCGACCTTCATCCCGATGATCATATCATCGAGACCTTCTCCGTAGGTGTATTCGCCCATTTTTGCGTAGCAGTCGGAAAAGGTATATGAGGTCATCTCATAATCACCGATAACAGGAATGATATCGAAGTATATCTCGTCTCCCATCTGAACTTCCAGGGTTGAGGCGTCTTCGGTATATATTCCGGCACAGCCATCGAGGAATTCCTGCTTTTTCTTCTCAAATTCCTGCGGAGATACTTCCTTTCCGGCAGGCGCAATGTATGTCAGCCCGCGGTAATCCCCGGGCAGAGCATATTCCGCCAGCATGATATGAGAATACTCGTAGACCTCTCCCGCTGCGGGATAGGCCCAAACCTTCGGGGTATAATCAGCCGGATCCGGTGAAATTACCCCCTCTATCCGCCCGGGAGCGGAAGGTTGATCCTCCGCTCCCAGTGTGTTTCCCTGATCTCCGTTAAAATTATTCGAATCGTTCCTTAAGTCGTCCTCCGAAGGATCCTCCCAGCTGCCGCCGCCGAGGAAATCAAGAAGACCCTGATTATAATACTCACGTATCACATCAAGAGAGAAATCGCTTCCGAATTCGGCTTCAAGAAGTTCATTTATGTAATCGTTGATGAAGGGTTCATCTATTTTGTCAATAATATTCAGTCCAAGTCCCACAAGTCTGCTGACATTGAGATAATCAGAGCTCATAATGTCATTGTAGGGATAGGACTTCTTACCCGTTCCGTCGATAAGGGCACCGCGGTATTCATCCCTCGAAGCAGCTATCCTTGCAGAAGCATATTTCTGACTTCCCTTCATCAGACTGAATGAGCAGTCCGAACTCTCGGAGCTTCCCGAGATCAGCATCTCAATGGTCATATCCGCGTAATCCGCAGCAAGAGTACGTACAAGCGATGAGGGAACCACATTGAGCTTGTAGGCATAGCCCTTATCATGCTCCTGTTCCTCACAGGAGATCTCGAGGACTTCAATATCATTGCCGCTTACAACTATATCGCATACTTCTTTTCCGTCCTTTGTTCCGGAAAGAGCAGAGATCGTAACGGATGTCGAGTTGACGGTGACCTTTGTTTCTCCTCCTGTAAGACGAGCGCGCTGATCGACATATTCGCAGATCTTAATTGCCGTTGAAGGGTCGATCTTTGCTATGAGCGCCTTGATATCTGCCGCAGAGGCATTGGATGACTTGAACTCTCCGTCTGCTTCCAGCATGTCGACAAGCTCTGTAAGGCACGCCTTAAGAGCTTCGCCCTTGATCCCTACGGTCACCTCGGTAAGCTTGCGCTCCTCTCCGGCTATTTCCTTTCTGACGCCTTTCCTGAGGCTTTCGACTTCTAGCTTTGACACAAGGAATTCGGCGTAACGGCGGAAATCTCCCGCCAGCTCCTTTACATCCTTATCCCGGAGCGCCTGATTGTCCTTAACACTCTGCTGGGCTTCTCTGAGAAGGTCTCCTACTGTTTTGCCTTCTTCAACCTGTTCGGAAAGAAGTCCCGTCAGATCGATAAGATCCTCGCTGTAATCGGGGATCTGCGCATAGGCCTTTGAATAGTCGCTCCCTATCATTCCCCTGATATCAATAAGCCTGTTCCCGCCGTATCCGGGAGCGATCGAGAAACTGACTTCTCCTTCTTTTGAAGCGTAGCCGATATTCAGCTCCATCTTCTTCATGCTGTAGATATTGAGCATATCGCAGAATTCTTCCGACAGTTCGGCCGAAAGATCAAGGCTTCCCGAACTTCCCTGCTCCCCGGACTTTCCGATGCTCGAAAGGTTTGAAAACGCCTCACCGATCATCATGTTAGACGAGGTCCTCTTGATCTGCCTGGACGAAAGCCACTTAAAATATGCCTCGTCACTGCAGGTAAGCAGTTTGAACTGGTTCGTTATATAGTCGCCTGCGAATATGAAGGCAGCAGCTCCGGCAAGCACCATTACTGCCGCTATAATACCCACGATCAGTCCTGTTCTTTTTTTCATTACTTTCCTTCCTTCTTACATATTGCTTATTTGCGATTACTTTCGCACAGACCCGCTATGCGGGTTATTGCATTATACTCCCTGATCGCTGATCCGTCAACAAAGCCGGAGCTCACCTGTTTCTGGGATCCACCCATTCAACGCCGTTATCGGGTTTTACCCAGATCACACCGCCGTCATCATAGGTGTCCGGTATCCCGTTTCCATCCGTGTCCGGAAGGTCCGGCGGATATGCGTCGGGTATCCCGTCCTCGTCCGTGTCGATCCAGCCGTAGGGGTAGCTGTCAGGTATCCCGTCGCCATCGGTGTCTGCCCATCCGTCTGTTACAACGACGGTGCTTTCTTCCGGCGGAGTATATGTATCGGGCTGACCGTCACCGTCGGTGTCCTCCCAGCCCGGAGCGAATCCGTCCATGACCCCGTCTCCGTCGCTATCGGTTTCTCCCGTTACGTTTTCAAAGGAGAGATATGTATCCGGAATCCCGTCTTCGTCGGTATCTATCCACCCCGGCGTAAAAATATCGGGTTCTCCGTCGCCGTCGGTATCCGTCCAGCCCGGAGCATATCCGTCGGGGATACCGTCACCATCGTTATCGACCCAGCCTGCGGGGTATTCATCCAGCTCTTCGGGCTCTTCTGCAGGCTGAGGCCGGTTATCGATATACGGCTCAAAGGACCTGTCCTCCAGACCATCGTGTATAGCTTCCATAAAGCTGTGCCATATCTGTCCGGGATAGGTGTTGCCCATCAGATCGTCTATGGTCCTGGGCATGTCCGCACCGAACCACACCGCAGTCGTGTAATACCGCGTATATCCCGCGAACCAGCCGTCCTTCTGATTCTTTGTCGTCCCTGTTTTTCCGGCGGAGGTCATGCCTGAAAGCGCCATTTTTCTTCCGGTTCCGGAGGTCATTACGCTTGTCAGGACATCTGTCATCATCCTCGCGGCGTTTTTTTCGTAGATTTTTTTGCTTTCCGCAGTTTTAGCCGCAATCGTTACTGCGGATACATTATCTACAACTTCGTTTCCGCCCGTGTCGGTAATTCTCAGTATGCAAGTCGGCGTGCGGTAAATGCCGTCATTCTCGATCGCGGCATAGGCAGATGCCATTTCCACTGCCGTTGCACCGTAGGTAAGTCCTCCGAGTGCGGCTGCCGGATAATAATCCGTATCCGTAATACTGGAAAAATTCATCTTCAGGAGGTAGGAGAGCCCCTTCTTAACACCAATTTCCTGAAGCAGGTTCCAGGCCACGGTATTCTTTGATACTGCAACCGCGTAACGCACATCTATCTCTCCCGAATAAACGCCTCCGGAATTGGCGGGGCCTCCCTCGAACTTTTCGTCTACAACAGTAGTATCAGGATAATATCCCATCTCAAAGGCAGGTGTATACACGATCAGCGGTTTGATCGAGCTGCCGGGCTGTCTGGGACTCTGGAATGCCCTGTTCAGTGTATAACCCACGGTTTCCTGGCTTCTTCCTCCCACAATGGCGACTACGAATCCCGTATCGTTGTCTATGCAGGCGCCGGCTGCCTGAATCTTATATATCCCGTTTTCATTCGTTTCGGAGAATTCTTCCGTTCCGCTGTCTATCGCTGCCTGAAGCTGTTCCTGTTTGACCGGATTTATTGAAGTGTATATCCTGTAGCCCTTCGCATACAGATTCCTCCATACTCTTGAATACTCTTCGTAATAGAATTCCTCATAAAGGTCTTTATCTTCCTGGTCATCGAAGGTGTTTCGTATCACAAAACCCTCCGCCTGCATCAGTGCATGGATCGCGCATCTGAAGGTAAATGTCTCTTCGTAATTGTTGGTCTTTTCTTCGGATGTCACCAGAACGATCTCCTCGTTCAGCGCGGCGGAATAGTCCGTTTTGGATATGTAGCCGTTTTCATACATCTGCCGAAGGACGCTGTCGCGGCGCTCGATCGTCTTATCGAAATGGGCGCGCGGATCATACGCTGAGGGGCTGTTCGGAATTCCGCACAGAAATGCGGTCTGTGAAAGGGTAAGGTCGGATGCTGTCAGCCCGAAATAGCCCTTTGCCGCGGCCTGTATCCCGTAATAGCCGTTCGCGAAATAGATATTGTTCAGATAGAACTCCATGATGTCGTGCTTGCTGAATTTCTGTTCCAGCGCCGCAGCCAGGAAAATTTCCGTGGCTTTTCGCTCAATGGTCTTCTCACCGGTCAGGTAAACCGTTCTTGCAAGCTGCTGTGTTATCGTACTTCCGCCCTGTTTTATACGTCCGTCGTTCTCGATATATGCCCTGGCTGCTCTGAGGATCGCGTAGACATCGTAGCCCTTGTGGCTGTAGAACTTCCTGTCTTCGACCGCCAGGACCGCGTTTTCGGCATTTTCCGGTATCGCGGAATAAGGAAGATAATAAACGTTCTTGCTCCCTGCAAGCTTTTGCATCACGGTTCCGTCGGAATAGTAGCAGATGGAGGTCTGCTCGCTCATGAAATCATTTTTCGTTGCCCTTGCGGCAAGTACATGCGCACGGGTTCTGCACTCGAGAAGATCCCTTCCGTATCTGATATAAAACCAGATCCCGAAGCCGGTCGCGGCAATAAAAATGAGCAGCAGGAACCAGAGGAGTATCCTGACAGGAAGACTCCTCGCGGTTTTCTTATTCTCCGCTTTACTGCTGTCCATGATCCGGTTTCAATATCCTTTCAAATGTTTGGCCGCACTCCGTTAAGCTCCCATACCTCCGAGGTCATTCACTGTGAATCCCGCTCCCAGCTCCGTAAGAATCCTGCCCTCGTCATGCCTGCAGGTAAACAGTATGATCTGCTGTCCTTCACGATCTGCGATGGCGGAAAGCGCGCTTCTCATGCGGTTTTCGTCACTGTAGGCAAATATTTCGTCAAGCAGCATCGGAACCTCGGTGTCCTTAAAGAACAGCCGCGCCGTCGCGAATCTGAGTGCCGTCAGCAGCTGGGACTGTGCTCCGCAACTCAGGGAAGAAGCGGAAACGAAATCAATCCCGCTCATAACCTCGACTTCAAAGTCATCATTGATCCGTGCCCTGGAATATCTGCCGTCCGTTACCAGACAAACCTCTTCCGAAAGATAATCGTTGAACGAATTCTTAAACCCGTCGTGAAGCCCGGCAGACAACCTTTCAATGTTTTCTCTTGCGATATTTACCGCTTGAAGCTCGGTTGCCAGCTCCTTTTCCTTCCTGTTCGCATCTGCAAGTGCATGCTTGCAGATCTCCATCTCTTCGCCTATATCTCCGAGATTCTCTATCTGCCATTCCAGTCTGTCTGCCGTCGATTCAAGCTCGTCTGCCTGCCTGTCGAGTTCCTCGGTCTCGGCCGCTATGCGCTCCCTTTCGGCGATTGCGGAATCAAGACGCGCGGTTATCTCCTCCAGAAGCCTGTTTTTTTCTTCGCGTTTTGCTGCTGCCTCTTCCGTGCTTACTTTACCTGTGCTGTCCCGATCCCTTTGGGCTTTCTGTAAGGCCCTTCTGTCAAGCAAGACTGTCATCAGCATAACTATGGAGGCAAGGCCCATTATTATGCCTGCCCCTATCAGGATAGCGCTTCTGTCATTCCCTGCCAGGCACAGGATAAATGCCGCTGCAAGGAAACAGAAGCCTGCATTTCTGAGCTTTGTTTTTCCCGCTCCCGCAATTCTGTCTGCCTCACTGTCTTTCTTCTGAAGCTGCAGAAGTTCCTCGACCGCCAGATCCGCTTCTTCCTTCGCCTTCTGCAGTTCTGCGGAGAGCGCTGATGTATCGGGGATACGCTTTTTAAGTTCCTCTATGCGGGAACGCATTTCTCCTGCTCCGGCAAGAGCATCACAGCGTCTGTCGTCCAGATCGCAGGCCTCTCTTTCCGCTTCGACCAGATGATTCTGCCTGTCCTGAAGGGCATCGGCATCAAGAAGCCGGATCTGACGCATCAGCTCCTTCGCCCGCGCCTCAAGGCACGCAGTTGCTCCCGGAACATCTACCCTGCTGCCTCCCGTCATGGCAAGATTCGCCAGATAATTCCCAACCTCCGGGCCGAAATCCGAAGAACAGTTTAATGCGTTCTGCCCCATTCCGACCGTATTATAAAAAGCGGATCGTGTAAGCTCCGGAATAAGAGAGGTTATGCTGTCATCCGCCAGAGGGATCTGCCTTCCCGTCGCCAGATCGGTGAGATTGCAGCTTTTTTCCTTCTGGTAGAAAACACGCGTTATCCGGTATTTATGTCCCTCATGGGAAAAATCCATGCTTCCCTGATATGCTCCGGGTGTGTCCCATGGCTTATAACGCATGTACGGATCGTCCCGTCCGGCCCTTCCGCGACCCTTATCAAGACCGAAAAGCATCGCACCGATAAAGGCGAATATCGTTGTCTTTCCGGATTCATTCCCACCCATGACGATATTCAGACCATCATCGAACCGCATGTCAAGGTTATGTAGTTTTCCGAAATGCCCTATATGGATCTCGTTGATTATCATTTTCTGTCCTGCCCCAATAGTGCGGAAATCCCGTAATTCAGGGCCTTTTCCGCTGTCTCGTCATCTATTTGTGCCTTACGTATGCTTTTGATGAACTGTCCGATGATATTGTCCCTGTTATCGGCTTCCAGTCTCTCGAAATCGTAATCCGGCTCGCTTTCGTCCCTGACCTCTGTGATGCGGCCTATACGTTCCGCCCTTCCGGTATCAAACACAATATCGGGATCCCTTCTTCCGACGATCCTGAATGTGAAAATATTGTTCCCTCCGTCTTCAGCGATCCTTTCACGTATCTCATCCTCAAGCATGAACTGCGTGGTGTCTCCGGTGACTTCGATCTCCTCCTTAAAATATGAGACCTTATTGCAGGTCACATATTCGGTCGTGAGCGTCTTCGCGCCGCCGTCGTTCCCAATATCGCCTATGATATAGCCGCGTCTTCCGATATCGTTTTTTTCAAGCGGCTCAGGACATCCCGGATAGATCATCCTTTCTTCCACGGTGGTCGGAGTATGGAAATGTCCACATGCAATATAGTCAAACCCGGAAGAAAGCAGCTTCTTCCTGTCAACAGGCAGGTTGGAGTTTTCCCCTCCGTGCATCAGGAGGATGTTCACGCCGGCACTCGCGTCAGCCTCAGCCCCGTCAAGAAGAGGCTCATGTATCTGTCTGTGGCAGAAGCTTAAGCCCCAGACTCTGGTATCTATATCCTCAAAATATACACTCTGAAGCTCCTCTGTTTTAAAGAAGATGACATTCGGAGACCACTCAAAGCCGTTATAATTCGATATTCCGCTGATGTAGTCGTGGTTGCCTGCGATAATGACAACCCTAACCTCCGGGATCGAAGCAAAAAGAGCATCAACCTCCTTCAGCTCGCGCACCAGAGGCTGTTTATGAAAAAGATCGCCGGCGATAAGCAGAAGATCCGGCTTCTCAGTCCTGCATCTTTCGATTATCTCTCTGAATGTCTCCCATATCTGCTCAGCACGCTCCGCCGACCACGGAAATCCCTTATCCGGTTCGGCTCCCAGGTGCATATCCGCCATATGTATAAATTTCATGTCATTCTCCGTTATGTGTCATTGGTCATCCGGGCAGGCTGTCCTGCTTTGCAACTTTTGAAGGTGATGTACCGAACCTCTTTTTAAAGAGCTTGCTGAAATGATATGCGTCATCGTACCCGACCATTTCCGCGATCTGATGAACACTGAGCTCCGGTCTTGTAGTAAGGAGCTTCTTTGCCTTATCAAGGCGAACATCTATAAGATAGCGGATCGGCGTATCACCGGTGACACTCTTGAATATCTTGGAAATATAAAACGGACTCACATACATATTCTCGGAAATGATATCCAGAGAGATCTTCTCCGCGTAGTGCTCTTCAAAATACTGCATGATCTGGCTGACGATCTCATTCTTGTTGACCGAATCGAAGGCGCAGCGACCGTTCGGAAGGCTCGCCTCCTGCATGTCGCGGAGGATATAGAGCACATACTGCACAAGATAGCTCTGCATCATGTAGTACTTTCCGGCGCCGCAGGTATTCTTCTCCGCATCCATCGCGACACAGAGACGCATGAGCTTGAGCTTCAGATCGGGACCAGCTTTATAAATAGGCTCGTCAGCGTCGATCTCTATACAGTTCGGGCGCATTCCCTCAAGGCAGAAATCCGAAAAGCCCACAAAAAATTCGGTTGCGGGATGCTCCGGATCAGTAGCCAGGGACTGATGATAGACTCCGGGGTTCAATATCAGGATATCACCTTCCTCGATGTCGTATATCCTTCCGTCTATCTTATACTGACCGTGACCCGACATAATGAATGCCAGCTCCGTCTGATTCTCATGCACGTGGTATTTAGCCTCGGAGCGTGTACGAACACCCTTCCAGGTAAATAAAAACGTCGGATCAAACCCGTTAGTAAAAAGATCTGCGACCATACCTGCCATACCTTTCCCAATAATCTTCCTTTTGCTGCAAAAACAGTAGAAAATCCACCTGATAACAATTATACTATATTTTGTAAACAAGTAACGTAAATTATTTCTAAAGAGGGACCCGCATGAACAAGAATCAATTTGCAATAACGCCTCCTATGGGCTGGAACAGCTACGATTATTACGATACAACGGTTAACGAGGCTCAGGTCAGGGCCAACGCCGATTACATGGCCGACCATCTGAAAGACTTCGGTTGGGAATATATTGTCATTGATATCGAATGGTACGCCCACAACGCAGGTTCACAGCGCGCCAGATATCAGTACATTCCTTTCTGGAGTGTTGAAATGGACGAATATTCGCGCCTGCTGCCCGACCCCGATCGTTTCCCTTCGTCAGCAGGCGGAGCAGGGTTTAAACCGCTGGCCGATTATGTTCATTCAAAGGGTCTGAAATTCGGCATCCATATCATGCGTGGAATACCGCGTGAAGCTGCGCACAGGCATACCGCGATCCTCGGCTCCGATCAGAAAGCTAACGATATCGCCAACCCTTCGAATATCTGCTTCTGGAATCCCGATATGTACGGTTTGCATCCCGAGGAACCCGGCGCTCAGGCATATTATGATTCGATCATGCAGCTGTATGCCGGGTGGGGAGTTGATTTCATCAAATGCGACGACATCTGTAGAATGGATCAGCCCTCTTCGAAGCAGGAGATAGTATTGCTTCACAAGGCTATAGAAAAGTGCGGCCGGCCGATCGTTCTTTCCCTTTCTCCCGGGCCCGCACTGATCGAAGAAGCCTGGCATTACGAAAAATACGCCAACATGTGGCGTATAACCGATGATTTCTGGGATAAATGGGATCTGCTGCTGAACATGTTCGAACGCTGTGAGCTGTGGGAAAGGCATGTCAGCGCGGGATGCTGGCCGGATTGCGATATGCTGCCTCTCGGGAAGATAGGTGCCGCCTTCGGCCATGAGCATGACACGGGATTCACGCGTCCCGAACGGATAACAATGCTGACCTTATGGAGCGTATTCCGCTCGCCCATGATGCTCGGCTGTGAGCTGACCAAGCTTGACGATGACACTCTTTCACTCATAACAAACGCTGATGTGATGCGTCTTTTGCAGCACTCCGAAGGCGCTCACCAGGTTATGCGGGATAAAGAGCAGTGCATCTGGAAAACTCATGATACAGAGGAAAACGCCTGCTATATAGCGATGTTCAACTTCTCCGACGAGCCCGCGGTTCTCCGCTTTGAGCACGAATGCTGCCACGCAGGAGGCGGACGCGGTCCTCTCTCAAGGCCCTGCAAAGAGCTCTGGACCGGCAGGGAATATACTTCTCTCGAGGATGCAGTTAAAGAAAAGGTTGACGCTCACGGTGCAAGGCTTTACAAGATAATCAAATAACTGGCAACGCCCCGGACCATTTGCAGCCCGGGGCGTGTTGTTTTAATTAACGGCTCCTGCCACTGAATAAGCATTAAAAACCTTGCTTTTTGTTCTTTTCAGATAGTAGAATTATATTGCTGGAAAGAATAGAAGAAAGGCGGTGTTCGATATGAAACTCAATAAGTTCTGTTTGTCAGCCGGATTTGTATTACTGCTTGTTGTTATGACCTTGCCTCGAAATGTCCGGGCAAATAGTAAGGTTAATACCCTTTATGTCAACGGTATCGACGTTTTGACAAGCAAGAATATGAACGACATACTCGGAGACGGCAAAGTAAGCTTTAATTCGGAAACCGGGGTGCTTTCGCTTAATGGTGCCACGCTTACAAAGGGCTATACCAAAGAGTCTTTTGCCGAGAATCCGCGGATCTTTTTTGACGGAGATCTTACGATATTCCTTATTGGCAATAATAAGATCACCTGCGGTACTTCTACGGTCATGAGTCAGGCCCTGCCTGACAATGCAGTTCTGGGAACGGGAAAGCTGATCGTTACGGCAGATGAAAAGGCAACTCTTGATATCGGCGGAATGGTCAGTGCAACCGAATACATTCAGAAAAGCGGAACTGTCGCTGTATCGCTTTCAAATGATCATTCCAAAATCACCAAATGGGGAATGTATGTAAACAGATCGATTTCGATCGAAGGCGGAACTCTTGAGGTTTCGACCGTTGGCAGGAATAAAGACGGCGCGGTATGCCTTGACGAAAAGGCTCTGACTATTGCTGCGGGCGCCAAGCTTAACGAGGGTGACAAAGCGCCCGGTACATCCGTTTCTGCACTTACGCTGCGCAGCGGTCTGACGTATAACTCAAAGAACTATATTAAGATTGTTTTGCCGGATATCAAGCAGACAAAGACCGAGCCTTCCGATACCGCAGTCACACCTGCGAAACCCTCGATCAAGCTCAAACAGGATGCTGACGCGAAAACCGTTACCGTCACGATCTCAAAAACAGAAAATGCTTCGGGCTACTACATTTACATAAAGGGTCCGGAAGATACCAAATATAAGCTGGCAAAGACATTGAAAAAAGACGGTTCCGCCGCTCGAAACTATACCTTCACCAACCTCGAGCCCGGTGCGTACAGCATTAAGGTTAAGGCCTATCTGAAGACAGACGGCAAGACCGTGAAGGGAAAATACAGCAAGGCGAAGAATGTAGTTTTGAAATAAAGCAGCGCAAAATAAAGCGACCCAAACGGCAGATCAAAGCCGCTTTGGTCGCTTTTTTTCGTTATGCTATATCTTCCAGCTGCGCCGTATACAGTTTGTAGTAAGCGTCGCCCTTCTTCATCAGTTCGTCGTGAGTTCCGGCTTCCATGATGCCTCCCTCATCGATATACATGATAAGATCGCAGTTTCTGATGGTCGAGAGTCTGTGGGCAATGATAAAGGATGTACGTCCCTGAAGCATTGTATTCAGACCCTGCTGCAGGTCTTTTTCCGTCTGAACATCGATACTGGAGGTTGCCTCGTCGAGGATGAGTATCGAAGGATCGGACAGCAGCGTACGTGCAAAGGATATCAGCTGCTTCTGTCCCTGGCTTAAGAGTGAGCCGCGCTCCTTAACCTCGGTATCGTATCCGTCCGGCATGCGGCTGATGAACGAATCCGCGCATACCCTTCTGCTTGCCTCACGTATCTCTTCATCGGTCGCGTCGAGCTTACCGTACAGAATATTGTCCTTTATCGTGCCCGAGAATATGAAGCTGTCCTGCATCATTATTCCCATCTGGGAACGGAGTGAGTGCAGCGTAACCTTGGAAATATCCTGCCCGTCGATCAAAACGCGTCCGTTCTCCACATTGTAGAAGCGGGAGATAAGATTGACCACGGTACTCTTTCCTGCGCCGGTAGGTCCAACAAGAGCAACGCTCATTCCGGGCTCGACAGTAAACGAAACCTTATGCAGAACCTCCTTGCTTTCATCATAGGAGAAGCTGACATTGTCGAATTCAACCTTTCCCTTGATCGGAGGCATTTCGATCGCGTCGGGTGCGTCATCAACCTCGATTTTTTCGTTCATCGTCTCGAAAATACGCTCAAGATAAGCCATGTTGTTCACAACATTGTTGAAGATATTTCCGAGGTTCATTATGGGCTGCCAGAATCTGGCCGCGTAGCTTGAAATAGCTATGATCACGCCGACAGTCTTGGCTCCCTGACCGAATACGATCATACCGAAAATGAAGATGGCCGCTCTGATGCATACCGAAATGGCATCAATACCGGGCCAGATAACGTTGTTGTAGCTTACCGCCTTCATCCACGCCCCGCGGCAGTCATCCGCGAGCCCCGAGAATATCTCGGCGTTTTCGTTCTCTCTGGCGAATATCTGGGTAATGCGTGCACCGACGATATTCTCCTGAAGATAGGCATTCAGGTTTGAATTCTTGTTGGAAACCTTCTGCCATGCCTTACGCTGCCGGTTCTTGATAAAGAGCATGAATGCTGCCAGAACCGGAACTCCGCACATTACTACCAGAGACATCTGAACATCCACTATCATCATGAAGACGACGATGAATATCAGGTTCAGGCTCTCGAGGATAACATTTATCAGTCCGTTCGAGAGCATATCCGAAACGGAATTGACATAGTTTACGACACGTATCAGGATCTTGCCGTGAGGACGGTCATCGTAATACCTGAAACTGAGCTTCTGCAGATGCTCGAACAGGTCCTTTCGTATGTCGTAGATGATGTTCTGCGAAACCTTGACCATTATTCGCGAGCGCAGGGTAATGAAGATAACGCTCAGGACATAGACCAGCACGGTCAGCAGAACAAGTTCGATCAGGAATCTGACATTCTTCTGGGGTATAGCTTCATCAAGGGCGACCTGAACTATCTTCGGGGCAAACAGTCCCGTTACGCCACCTATCGCGCTGAAAAGGATAGCCAGTCCCATCTTCCTGATGTATTTTTTTATGTAAGCGGAAGCAAGGAGAAGATGTCTGATATCAAACGGCTCGTCAAGGCGTTCATCCTTGCGGTAGGTATTTCTCTCAGCCATTTGCCTCACCTCCTCTGTTCTTTCTGGAGTCTTCCAGTATCCCGGTCGCTTCTGCGATGTCTCCGACCTGAAGCTTAACAAGCTCGCTGTAATAGCCGCCCTTCTTTACCAGCTCCTCGTGAGTACCTTCCTCGATGATGCTGCCATCCTTTAACACAAGGATCTTATCGGCAAACTTTGTCGTTGAGATACGCTGTGCGATGATTATCTTGGTACATTCAAAATCGAGATCCCTGAGGCTGTGCTGTATGTGCTTTTCGGTCTCCATGTCGACCGCCGAAGTCGTGTCATCAAGGATCAGGATCGAAGGCTCTATGGCCAGGGCTCTGGCAAGGGAGATTCTCTGCTTCTGTCCGCCGGAAAGTCCCACTCCGCGCTCACCTACGATGGTATCGTAGCCTTCGGGCATCTTGAGAATGAATTCCTCGGCTGCGGAATATCTCGCAAATTTAACTACCTCGTTTGCTGTCAGATGTGATACGCCGTAGGCGATATTTCCTTCGATCGTATCCGAATACAGAAGAACGTCCTGCGTCGCAAGTCCGATATTCTTTCGAAGATCCTCCAGCTTGTACCTGTTTACGTTCACCCCGTCGACCGTGATCGTTCCGGAGTTGGGCTCATAAAAGCGCGGGATCATCTGTATAAGCGAGGT
>CAJOQS010000289.1 GCA_905236925.1 uncultured Lachnospiraceae bacterium
ATCCCTGCCGGCCTTCAGCATGGGTTCGATCATTTCTTCAATGGCTGCCGTGTTAACAAGCGATGTGCTGACCTTCGCTCCGGCTCGCATTCTGTCATAGAAATTCTTGCCCGCCTCGGCATAATCGCGGTCAGGATCATAACAAAGATAATCCTCGCCGTCGAGGTTCACATGATAGGACACCATGTGGATATCATATTCTTCCAGAATATCCCGTGTCAGATTGCTTGCGGAATCCGTAACTATTTCGTATGCCATATATATTCCTGCTTCCTGAATGATTAACTGTACAAGAATTATACGCGGTTTTAAAAACTACGTCAAGTAGTTATGTGTTTTTCACTCAGGCCGCAGTCCCTCGAAGTAGTCACAGGCCTTAGCGATAACTTCGAAAGCCAGCTTCTGCTGCTGAAGCTCCGATGCCACTCCGCTGCCGTCACGCCTCAGGCGGCTGACCTCGTCCGCTATATCGCAGACTGCGTAATTGTTGATCTGAGGATACAAAAGCGCCGCCTCGCAAACCCTTCGGCATTCCACAATCGCCCTGAGGATCGCAGGATCGGCTGCCTGCAGCGTCCTGCCGGCAGAGAGTTCCTTATCGCAGAGTTCCGAACCCTTTTGGGCCGCCTCCCTGACCTTTGCAAGCTCGTCAAAGGATGCGGATATCCTTTCCCTGACCTCGCTGTATTCTTCGTCGTCAAGGAGATAAGGAAGTCTCTTCAGTTCTTCCGCAAATACATAATTACAGCCCGCGCAATACTTTTCGATCGCATCCGAAAGAGTCATTACATGACTTCCGTGGATAAGCGCACCGCCCTCGGTGGCATCGATGACATTGATATCAAGATGCTGATCCCTGATCAGCTTTATCATCTTCTCAAACCAGAAAAGATAACCCAGCCAGTCGCTCCTTGTCCTTACCTGGTTTCCGTCGATACCGTCGACCATATCGGTCCCTATATCGCCGTTAAGGCCGGCCGATTCAACGTTGCCGGCATGAGTCGAGGTTCCGCTGTAGGCAAGGTCCTGTCCGATAAGGATAATGTTTTTAATATTCAGCCTGTAGCAGATTGCAAACGCCGCTGTCGCAACGCTTCCGCCGCTGTGCATTTCCGCGGGGGCTTCGATTCCCGAGGCTTCAAGCAGGCATTTCACATAATCCCTGCAGTTGTATATGAATATCCTTTCACGTTCCTTCGAAACGATCTCGGGATTGGATTCGCAGTCAAAAACATGCGGAATGTCGAAGCACCTTTCGTCCCCGTAGTTTGCCATGGGCTTTATGGCTTCGATCGTAATAGCGAGGTCGGGCATAATGTCGTGCTGCATAAGATACTTTAGTGCGGTGTCCACAGCGAATATCAGGCAATGCCCCTTCGCTTTTTTTAGCAGTTCGATGTTTTTGTCAAGGGACGGTCCGGCAGACACTATGATCACGGGAATGTCACGCGGGAGCACCGACGAAATCGAATCGACAAAATTGCATTTCTTCAGGATATGGAGATTCGTTATAACGTTCTTCGGAGCATTGTCCCTGAACCTTTTAAGGGTATTGACATTGACGTTCAGGCGTACCTTATGGTCGTTCATAACTCCGACAAAAGTAAGGAATTCGCTGCAGAACAGGGTATCGTAACCGGGTGTGGCAAGAACCACAACATTGTCAAGGTCGAAGAAAGAAACGTTCTTTATCAGCTCCGCTTCAAACTCGGCGAGCGTATCCTTCTCGGGTTCGAACACGATAAAGCTCGATCCCTCCGGAGCCATTCCGCACAGCTCCTCGTAGTACTGCCCGTCGCCGTAGCCAAACAGGCAGACTGTCACAGGGGACGCAGAAGAAGCAATGCGCTCCTCAGTCTTCGCATCAGGTGTGCCAGAAACGTCGGGAACCGCAATATTACTGCGCTGAACGCGCTCAAGCTCCGGCAGCATTCCTTCTTGCACCGCCGCCATCAGCATATCCGTATCTTTTTTATTTATCGCATCGAGGGCAAGCTGAAAAGACCCCATCAGCGCGCTGATATCAAAGGCGCTTTTCGGGTCGGTCCGGTTATGAGCGATTATCGCTTCCATAGTCCCGGTAAGAGCTTTACTGATATCAGCCATTCCGGTGATCGCGATCGTCGTGCGCTTCTCACTGCAGTACCTTGCGATCAGACGCAATTTGTTGCATAGCATATCTAATGTGTTCATCGTCATTCCTCACGCAAAAGATACTTTCCCGGCAGGTTCCGGTACTTCTCTTCCCAATGCAACTGCAGTATCAATCCATTCCTGAATGATAACTTCCGCATTTGCCAATGCTTCGTCCATCGTTTCACCATCAGCCTGACATCCCGGTAATTCCGGAACAACCACAATCCAACACTTTTCTTCCTTGAGGTAGTAAACTACACGTTCGTACATATAACCCATTATTCACACCTCCATATTGTATTTTCTGATAATGTTTCTGATCTGCCTAACCTGAACTGCCTTTGCCTTAGACGAA
>CAJOQS010000290.1 GCA_905236925.1 uncultured Lachnospiraceae bacterium
GCGGCCTGCTTTTCTTTGATCGCCCCCTCAAGCTTTTTCGCTGTCTTCTCGGTCAGATTATAATTCTTAACTTCGGCAATTCCCTGTATGTACTCGATCACGGCGCTTACAAGTGTTTCTCCGGCCTTTGCCGCACTGGGTGCTGCGGGACGTGTTGCCCGTTGCATCAGAGTATTGAAAAGCGAGAATACCAAGATTCCGGCCAGAAGGATCAGTGCAATTCGTATATCAAAGAATGCAAGGAAAACGAAAATGACTGCAGTTGTGATTATTCCCTGTGTCGTTATCATAACAACAAGTGTAGCAACATCCGCCAGCTGCTCCATTGTATTGGTCGTGATGTTTGTGATCCTTCCCAGACTGTTCGCATTGAAAAAGCCCATGGGAAGATATCTCAAATGCTCTGCGATCTCAATTCGCTTACCCGAGCACGTATTGTATCCCGCCTCCGTCTGAAGCATCGTAGTCTTCAGACCTACGAGAACCTGACCGGCGATCGATACGCACATGATCCCGAAGGAAGTCCATATGGTCGATGCACTCATATTATTATCCAATATGCCCTGTATGATCGCGGCGATCGCAGGGATCTTCATCATGGCAAACATTGCCTTGAGCACTCCCAGAATCATGGCGGTCAGAAGCTTCTTTCTGTTTACTTTATTCGCGAAGTCAAAATACATTTTTAAAGTACGGAACATTACGCCACCTCCGAATCTTTCGTTGAAATATGCGCTTCCCACATTTCCCTGTATAAAGCTGAGTTTTTAAGAAGCTCCTCCTGGGTTCCCTTTGCGACTATATTGCCGTCATCGACCACGAAAATACAGTCTGCGGAAGCAATGGTGGAAAGCCTGTGAGCAATAACGATCAGCGTTCTGCCCGCGATGAGCTTCGCAACGCTTCTCTGGACCAGCGCCTCGTTCTCCGGATCCGTATAGGCCGTAGCCTCATCGAGTATAACCACGGGCGCGTTCTTCAGCATGGCTCTGGCAATACTGATCCTCTGCCTTTCACCGCCCGAAAGATGTCCGCCCGCGCCTCCGGTCTTTGTATCATATCCTTTTTCGAGATGCATGATGAAATCGTGGCATCCGCAGGCCTTAGCAGCGTTGATAACATCCTCGTCGGATGCGCCCGGGTTGCCCATCCTGATATTTTCCATGACCGTTTCATCGAACAGATAGTTATCCTGGGAAACATAAGCGATATTTTTGTTGTAGTCCGCGAGCGGGATCTTCTTTACATCCACGCCGCCGTAGGTGATCACGCCGCTGTCGGGATCCCAGAAGGAAGCTATAAGCTTGGCAATGGTTGATTTGCCTGAACCGGAAGGACCCACAAGGGCGTTGACCGTGCCTTCTTTTATGGTCAGGGTCACGCCGTGAAGGACTTCAGCCTCATTGTATCCAAAGTGAACGTCCTTAAACTCGATAGTGTTGCCCTGAGGTCTGTCCGTGATCCTTTCGGGACGCACAAGCTTTCTTTTTCCGAGGATCGATGTCGCTTCGTCAATGATCGCACCTGTCTTCTTTAGATTGTCCATATGTCCCGCAACTACCATGAAGGGAGATACGAGTCCGAGAGTCAGGATTATAAGCAGCATGGCGTCCGTTCCGTCGATCTTTCCCCGCATATAAAAGAGTCCTGCAAAGGGCAGCAGCGTCAGAAGCTGCGCAGGCAGGAGCGTAAGCGCCAGATTCTGCCATACATTGCATCTTCTCATCCATTCTATAAAGCAGTCCGCGCCCTCCTTGGCCGCAACAATGAATTTCTCGTACGAAGTTTTTGTTTTGCCGAAAGCCTTGATGACCTCGATGCCGTTGATGTACTCAACCGCCGTATCGTTCAGTGCTTTGGTCTTGACCATGGTATTCCTGAAGCTCTCCTCGGAACCGACCATCATCAGACTGTAAAAGAGCATTCCCAAAGGAACACTGATAAGCGAAAGCAATGTGAGCTTCCAGTTGATCGTGAACATGATGACTAAAATGCCGACCGGTACGATGGCGTTCGAGATCAGTTCGGGAATGATATGAGCAAGCGTGGTCTCAATGGAATCCACTCTCTCAACGATGATATTCTTGTACGATCCCGAAGAATCCTCGAGAACATCTCCGAGCGGCATAACGCTTAATTTCTTTGTAAGTCTTCTTCTGATCTCCGCCAGGACTCCGAATGTAGCCCTGTGAGACAGTGTCGTCGATATGCTGTGGAACGCTTTGTTAACGAGCCAGCAGCAGGAAATGACCGCGCACTGCACAAGGTAGAACCGCATCTCTTTCTCTCCGTCGATCAGAGCCCTTACGATCTTTGCCACATAAAAATAGGGCACAAAACCCGCAACGACGCTTACGATCGCAAATAATACGCTCAAAATATATGAGCTCTTGTTCATCCCCGCGAATTCAAGCACCCAGCTGAGCGTGGATCTCTTTTTGGTACTGTTCATTTTCCCTTCTTTCCTCCTTTTTCGATATAAATATATGACACATAGGTTAGCTTTTGCTAACCCATGTCCGTTTTAAAACCCCGCCGCTGCGGGGCTTAAAATCCTACAATCCGAAAAACGCCTTCCATGCAGGGCCGTAAAAATTCTCAACGGTCCCGGCAAAGTGAACGGCTTCCGCTCTTGTAAAACCGTGCGTAACGGTCTGAAAGAGCGCTTCGATACATGAAGTTACCAGAAGATGGAATTCCCTTCTGTCGATCTCCTTAACGGCGATCCCGTTCTTCCGTATCTCCTCCATGTATCGCAGCGTAACCTTCTCTTCGAGTGCGGCCACATCATGCTTAAAATTCTCATAAACGGAACCCTTCGACTTGCAGATGATCAGTTCAAACTCATCAAGATGGTCGTAAATGTATTCCATAGCCCTGACAAGCTCGCCTTTCGAATTGCTCAGATCCGCTTTTCCCGAATGGGCCAGATCGCCAAAATACTCGTCCTCGATCTCATGATACAGCTCCATAAGCCCGTCTATGGCTGGTCCCACCAAAGACGAAAACATATCTTCCTTACTGGGAAAATGCTTATACAGACCC
>CAJOQS010000291.1 GCA_905236925.1 uncultured Lachnospiraceae bacterium
CTCGATCAGCGCGTTTGCGGCGTCCTCATAGAATACGCCCTCACCGTAGGTCTTCTCGATGAGCTTTAAAGGAGCCTTGCCCTTGCGGAAGCCGGGAAGCTGGATCCTGCCCTTATTCTTCTGGAAGGAATCGTTGTACGCCTTCTCAAAACCCTCCGCACTTACCTCTATTGTAAGCTTGTACATATTCTTGCCTAAATCTTCTGTCTTGACACTCATGTGAGTCCTCCTAAAAAATACTATTCGTCCTTATCCGGGACGCGCCAAAAGGGCGCAATATCCCCATAATCCAGGTTACTATATCATACTGACCGGTTCTTGTCAATGACACGGACCAGCAGAAGTCTTCCTTTTTTCACCGTGATCTCGGCTGTTTTTCCCGGAAGAGGCTCATTACTCACGCCAAGAGGGAAGTCGCAGTCAAGCCCTGCATCGTCAAGTCCGTACTTTGCTCCGGTGATCGTCACACCCTCCGCCTTTTCGGAAATGCAGAGAAGTGAGAAATACGGGTACTCATCGCTGACCGTCGCCATGTCGGAAACGACCTCGATCTCCGAATAATCGTCAAGAAGCACGGCTTTTTTGCCAAGTCTGTCCAGCATATACAGGAGCTGGACATTTCCCAGCGAATGATCGAAGCGCTCTCCTATGGCTCCGACCAGAACGAATTCCTCAAATCCGCGCCGCAGACCTTCCTTTACCGCGAAGGCGGTATCAGTATCGTCCTTTTCCCTCGGAAGGGCAATGACTTCCGGCAGTTCCCCGGATAGGGGGCTGACCCCTTTTCTCGGGTCTGGATAGGAATCAAAGTCCCCCACTATCAGATCGGGCTTCCTGTCCAGAACACCGGCATGCCTTAATCCGCAGTCACAGTAGATAAAATAGTCGCCGCTCATAAACCGGCTCCTGACCGGTTCAGGATCTCCGATCGAGGCTCCGCCGACTACAACACATCTTCCGCTCATAACTCCTCCGACTCGGGAACCTTTTCCTCGTTATCATCTCCCGAATAGCGCTCGTCAGCTTCCCTGAGCTTTTTCTCCCATGCGGTCTCGTCACCCCAGTTGCTGTCATCGAAGGCTTCACGGATCATGCCGAAGTAGAAATGCAGCTTCTCGCGAATGTGCGGAGCATCCATATAATCCGCCCCGTAGGCATCGGGATACATAAGATACTCAAAGCATCTCGCCCTGTCCTCTCCCGGCTTGGTCTGCGAATACTGGTCTATAAAGTACGCGCTTTCCTTATCGGTCGAGGTATAGATATATTTCCAGATCGTCTTGCCCGAGGTATAGCTGTATTTGTATTTAAAGTCCGAGGGCTGGTATTCCAGCCATTTGTCCTCGTAATCCACGCATTTTCCAAAGGCCGCTACATTGGTTATCTGCTGGTCGATCCAGTGAGATATCTCATGGACCACGGTCCTTTCAAGGCAGTACCCGTAGTTGACGTCTATCGCGAGGGCCCGCTCATAACCAAAGTATGTCGCCAGAGCTATCGCGTCGTCTATCGAGTAGTCGTTCATCTTCGTGAAACCGCCGCAGAGATAAACGGCCAGAGTCTTGATCCCGTTGGCCTTCATCTGGTCGAAGAAGCCTTCCGGATATTCATCGAGAACCCTGTCAATAACATCGATCGTTTCAACGACCAGCTTCCAGTCCCTTGAGATCGTCAGCTTGTAATCATAGTTGCTCGCAAAAACCTCGCTGCCGAGATCGAGGGCGAAATTGTGCTTTTCCTCGAACTCCTGACGGCGTTTTTCAACAAATTCGGGTATGTCACTTGATTTGACATAGGCATCTGACGTGTCGTCCGCCTCATCCTCAAGATAATCCCATGCAAACAGCCGCATCTCCCCCGAATCGGGCGTTACCATGGGCAGATATACCAGGTGTTCACTCGTATCAACGGCTATCTCCGGAACCCCGTAATCGGAATCCGACCTCAGGTCATAGGTCGCGATCCTTCTGCCGGTCTCGAGTGAATAGCAGTTAAAGGTATAAACGTTCTTATCCTCGAGAGATCTGTATTGTCTGCTGATCGCGCAGTTGTTTTCCCAGTCCGCGAACAGATAATATACCTCGCCCTCGGACTCAAGATATATGCGCACCTCAGGCTCTTCCTTTACAACGCCGTCCTCAACGGTCAGCCCCGAAAAAGCACCGTTGTATACGTTTGCCGTTACATAAGGCTCCTTGTTCATGACAAGCGTCTTTGTTCTGTCCGGACTTTCCAGATACTTGAAATCCGCGTTTGCGTCAAGACTTGTCGCCGTGCCTGATGCGGTGTCATAAAGCAGCATTCCCGCATATCCGTCGTAACTATCGAAAAGATGAATAAAGAACGTTCCGTCCGCGCTGGCGTCAGTATCGAAATAAGCGCCAACCAGCACATCGTCTGTGTATACGGTTTCCGTCTCTCCGGTGATATAGTCGCGCTTCTCCAGCGCCTTCTCACCGTAATCAAGCAGCCACATGCTCTTTCCGTCCCTGTCAAAGAGCGCGTTCTCACAGCTGCTTACCGAAAAGCCTCTCAGCTGCTTCAGATAACGGTCATAGATGCGGTATACCGTCACTCCTTCTTCGTAGTCGTAGGCCGTGGAAGTCATAAGCGCAAACATCTCATCGTTGATCGGCACAAGTGTCGTGTATCCGAACGACTCGATCCTGATCTCGTTCCGTTCAAGAGTTACCGGATCGATCGAGCATACAACGGGATTCTCCCCGTAATAGCTGGCGGACACTATCAGCCTCTCGCCGACCTTAATGATCTCGAAATTCTTGTTGTCTGCGTAATCAACCGTAGTGTAATAGCCTCCGCTGTATCCTGTCTTTTCAAAGGAATCACGCGCCGAAGGCACGGGTGTCGGCTCAGGCGTAGGTTCCGGCGTGGGCTCGGGTGTAGGCGTTGCCGTAGGTGCGGGCGTTGCCGTGGGCGCCGAGGTCACCTCCGCCGTGGGCTCGGGTGTGGTTCCGGTTTTATTGTCTTTGCTGCAGCCCGCCAAAAGCGAAGCGGCAAGCATTATGCTCATCACTATTGATATAACTCTCTTTTTCATTTCTTCATCCACTCCTTCCGCGGATTTTCCTCATTGTAAGAGTATACCAACCAAAATCATCGTTTACAAGCATTTTGGTGTTGAATATAATTATTACAGATCCATCATTTTTCCTTCAGGAGGTTATAAATGGGCAGATATTTCGGAACAGACGGCTTTCGAGGAGAAGCCAACGTAAAACTGACCGTTGAGCACGCGTATAAGGTAGGCCGCTACATCGGATGGTACTTCGGCGCACATAACGGCAAGAAATGCAATGTCGTGATCGGCAAGGACACACGCCGTTCCAGCTATATGTTTGAATATTCTCTGGTGGCAGGTCTTACCGCCAGCGGAGCAGATGTTTATCTTCTGCATGTTACGACCACACCCAGCGTTTCCTTTATCGTAAGGAGCGAGGATTTTGACTGCGGAATTATGATCTCCGCGAGCCACAATCCGTTCTACGACAACGGAATCAAGCTGATCAACTCCGACGGCTATAAGATGGAGGCCCAGATAGAGGACCTCATTGAGAACTACATCGACGGCCTCGGGCCGGATATTCCTTTTGCGACAGGTGAAAATATAGGCCGCACGGTCGACTATTCTCTCGGCCGTCACAGATATATCGGTTATCTTATTTCACTTGCAACAAGATCCTTTAAGGACATGAAGGTCGGCCTCGATCTCGCGAACGGCTCCGCCACAACGGTTGCCAAGGGAGTTTTTGATACTCTCGGCGCCAAGACCTACGTCATCAATTCCGAGCCCAACGGCGTGAACATCAATACCGGCTGCGGTTCGACCCACATCGAAGGTCTGAAGAAGTTTGTTGTGGACAACAAGCTGGATGTTGGCTTCGCCTACGACGGTGACGCTGACAGATGTCTGGCTGTTGACGAGAAGGGCAACCTCATAGACGGTGACCAGATCATGTATCTCTGCTCCGTTTACATGAAGGAGCGCGGCGAGCTCAACAATAATACGGTCGTTACCACCGTCATGTCGAACTTCGGTCTTTATAAGGCCCTTGACCGCACCGGGATTTCCTATGAGAAAACCAAGGTCGGCGACAAGTATGTTTCCGAGAATATGGTCGAGAACAACCACTCGATCGGCGGTGAGAATTCGGGGCATATTATCTTCCGCAAACACGCCGTTACCGGCGACGGCATTCTCACATCGTTAAAGATCATGGAGGTCATGCTAGAGAAGAAGATGAAGCTCTCCGATCTGGCCAGCCCCATGACTGTATATCCGCAGGTTCTGAAAAATGTCCGTGTAAATGACAAGCCTGCTGCCCGCGAAGATGAAGATGTCGTTAAGGCAGTTTCCGCAGTCGAGGCAAGGCTCGGCAACACCGGCCGCATCCTTGTCCGCGAATCCGGCACCGAGCCCGTGATCCGCGTCATGGTCGAGGCCGCCACCATCGAGGAGTGTGAGAAGGAAGTTGATTCCGTGATCGATGTGCTTAAGGCCAAAGGACATGTGGTGGGGTAAAAAGCAGTTATTTGAAAATGAAGATACCCGCAGTGGTTTGATCCACTGCGGGTGTTGGTTTTATACGGCGGCCCCATACTTTTTCACGCTGAAGTTAATAGAAAAG
>CAJOQS010000292.1 GCA_905236925.1 uncultured Lachnospiraceae bacterium
CACCGCGGTTGTGATCTCACAGCTTCCCGGCAGAAAAACAGCATAGAAATCAACATAGAAAAAAGCCGCCCGATCCGGGCGGCTTTCCTTAAATCCGTGCGTTTAAGAAACTGTTGTGTTCTCTGTCTGGGCCTTCTTCTTGGGCCTGCGGCGGGTTCTTGAAGATCTCGAAGGTCTTTCCTGCTTCATCTTTTCAAAATCACCCTGTGTGATCTTGTAAAGGGCTTCTCCTTCGTCAGCGCCGAAATGCTGATGATAAAACTCATGGAGTTCATTTCTGTTCTTGCATTTCGCGATCGCTTCATCGATCGAATCCGCATAGATGCTGATGGTCTTCTCCGAAAGCAGTTCTCCGAGTATCCTGTAGATATATCCCAGCTTTCCCTCGGATTTGTTCTCTGCTGCCTTGTTTTCTCCCGATGCCTGCGCTGCAGGTTCCTCCTTGGGTTCATTCTTCTGAACCGCTTCTTCCTTGGGAGTACTGCTCTGAGCGGCCTCGGCAGGGGCTGAACTCTTCTTGCGTCTGCGGCGCTTTTTCTTTGCTGCGGTCTCCTCTCCGTTCTGTTCGGGCTCGGGAGCTGCCGCTTCGGGCGCAGCCTTCTTTGCCTTACCTCCGTCCCCGGAAGCAGGCTTGGCTTTCATGTCCGCAGTGATGGCTGAAATAATCGTGGGATAAACTCCGCACCTTATGCCATAATCCGCAAAATAGCTTTCGCAGAAGCTGACGGCTGAACGGAAACCGTTGTCCTGACTGATGATGTAATAGCTTCCCTCTTTCTTGCGCTCGATCATTGCGCCGAAAAGTGAAACTATCTGGAAATCCATAGCATTCTTTCCGATGTAGTTGGTCTTGATGAATTTCTTTGAGGCTCTGCTGTTGTTCAGGTTCTCCAATGTCGGAATGGACAGGTTCATCGCGTTCTCACTGTAATAAATGAACACCATATCCGTATCCGAGAGGGAACCGACTCCTTCAAGGCCTTCACTTCGCACGTTTTCAAGGTCAATGAAAAAAAATCTCATTTGATCCTGTTCTCCGTATCATTCTGTTGTGCCGGCAGGAAGAACACCTTCTCCGTCAAATACGGGAATGAAGCTCTCCTTCGCCGTTTCGCCCTGCTGGATGAAGCCTCTTGCGATCCCAATCCTGCGGGCAAAGTCTACCACCCTGTCGTATTCCGCCTGCTCAAGCTTCCTGTTGATCTCGGGAAACGCGCTCAGATCCGTCATGGGTGTAAACTGATTCATTATGCTGATGTAGATACCGTCGCCGTAACTGTCGTGAAGAAACCTGAGTATCCTCTTCGAGTCGGAAACCTGCCCCGGCAGTACCAGATGCCTTACGATCACTCCGCGCGTCATGATGCCGTTCTCATCAAATTCGCAGCGTCCTCCGGTCTGTCTTACCATTTCCGCAATGGCTTCGGAGGCCCGTTCAAAGTAATCGCGTGCTCCGGAATAGCGCATGGCCAGCGCATCAGACTTATACTTAAAGTCCGGAAGCCAGACATCCACATATCCTTCGAGCATTCTGATGGTCTCCGCCGATTCATATCCCCCGCTGTTGTATACAACGGGAAGCTTCAGCCCCCGGTTCCTTGCAAGATCGAGCGCCTTGATGATCTGGGGTACATAGTGGGTCGGAGTTACAAGATTGATATTGTTTGCCTTCCTGTCCTGCAGCTCGATAAATATCTCGGAAAGCCTTTCGGAACTGATCGTTATTCCTTCATTGGCCCGCGAGAGCTCATAGTTCTGACAGAAGACGCATCGCAGGTTGCATCCGGCGAAAAATACGGTACCCGAACCTGCTGACCCTGAAATACAGGGTTCTTCCCACATATGAAGCGCAGCTCTTGCCACGACAATATCGGAAGTCTCACCGCAGAAGCCCTTTCTGCCGGAATCGCGGTCAACACCGCATTTTCTGGGGCACAGATTGCATGCCCTGTTCACATCCGGCTCAATCATTGGCGCTTGCGACAAGCCTTACTCCGGTATCCGCAATATTATCGCATATTACATCACCGATTGCAACAGGAGCGTTGACTTTGATGTTGTATATTGCTTTCATGCAGTCCTTTATCTTCCCCTTGGGGATCGGAGCCTCCGTCTTCACGGCAACGACCGGATTCCTGCCTCCGTTGACACGGACTGTAGATGTAACGGTCCTGACGGGTGCGAGCACCTCGGTCTGGGCATAGTCATATCCTCTTTTGCAGGTATTACCGGATATGCTTTCAATGGTGTTTCCGCTCTTGACCACATTTACCGTGCATCCAAGCGGGCATCCTATGCAGGTCAGGCTTATCTTTTCACTCATTTTCTAAACTCCTCTTAAAGAATCACTCGTTGATGTCAAGCTCGACGCGGACGTTCTCTATCTTGCGTCCCGTCAGCTGCTCTTTTTTAAGAACAATGTTTTCCATCTCACCGGGCGCGACTACCGGACGCTTGCGGTGGATGATGCACTCATCGTCAAGATAAACATCTATGTAGCAGTTTTTATAGACATTTCCAACCCTGAAGCGCACGGTGAGCTCATCGCCCATCTGGTCGGGTCTGATCACAGAGGGAACTGTGTAGCGGACGCTGTTGGCTGTTTTTACATTGATAACTTTCTCATTCGCGCTGCCGGAGCTGATCTGCCCGAGGCAGTACATTGCCGCATGAAGTCCAGCATTCCCGGCTTCTTCGGAAACATAATCGACAAGATCATGAACATGGAGAACATTGCCGCAAGCAAATATACCGGGTACATCCGTTTCCATGCTCTCGTTTACGAAGGGACCGTTCGTTACCGGATTCATACCGATTCCGGCGCCGTTTGAAAGTTCGTTCTCGGGAATGAGGCCGCAGCTTAACAGGAGCGTGTCGCAGGTGTACTCCTCCTCTGTTCCGGGGATCGGACGGAGCTTGTCGTCAACCTCGGCTATCGTCACGCTTTCAACCCTTTCACGGCCCTTAATGTCAACGACCGTGTGGCTCAGTTTGAGCGGGATGTCGAAATCATTCAGGCACTGCACGATATTCCTCTTTAAGCCTCCGGAATACGGCATAAGCTCTGCAACAACCTTGACCCTGGCTCCCTCAAGAGTCATTCTTCTGGCCATTATCAGACCGATATCTCCCGATCCGAGTATGACGACCTCTCGTCCGGGCATGAAGCCCTCGATATTGACAAGTCTCTGTGCGGTTCCGGCAGAATAGATTCCAGCGGGTCTGTAGCCCGGAATGTTCAGAGCGCCTCTTGCTCTTTCCCTGCAGCCCATTGCCAGGACGATCGCCTTTGCCTCGATCGTGAACAGTCCGCGCTCACGGTTCATGGCCGTGACCTTTCTGTCCGGGGTAATGCTCATTACCATCGTTTCGAGCATATACTCGATATTGCGCTCCTTGAGCTTATCGATAAACCTTCCGGCGTACTCTGGTCCGGTCAGCTCCTCCTTGAAGGTGTGAAGACCGAAGCCGTTATGGATGCACTGGTTCAGAATGCCTCCGAGCACCTTGTCTCTTTCGATCACCAGAATTGAAGGCTTGGCGATCCCGGCCTCCCGGAATCTGTCATATGCGGAAACAGCAGCCGCGATACCCGCGGGGCCTCCTCCGATTATGATGATATCTCTTTTATCGTACATTTTATCCCGTCTCCTCTATGGTGGTATACTGTTTATCCGATCACATACTTGTCATTCAGGGTTTCGTTGGGTATCAGAGCCGATGCGCCGCCTGATTTGGTAACATGATAAAGCGGGATCCCGCATTCGCGGCTGATGATCTCCATCGTGCGCGGCGAGCAGAAGCCTGCCTGGCATCTTCCCATACCCGCTCTGGTCCTGCGCTTTACACCGTCAAGTGAGCGCGCGCCTAACGGTCTGGTCACTGCATCGATGATCTCACCTTCGGTAACCATCTCGCAGCGGCAGATGATATTTCCGTAAGCGGGATTCTTTCTGATAAGCTCGCTTCTTTCTTCATCCGAAAGAGATGCAGGGTTTAATACACCCTTGCGTGTTTCAATATATTCATTCTTCCTGACCGCTCCGAACCTGTCTGCTATTATGCCCGCGATCATCTTTCCGATCGCAGGTGAAGCGGAAAGACCCGGGGATTCGATTCCGGCGCACTCAAAGAAGAACTCTGCATCCGGACATTCCTCTATGATGAAATCACCGCTGTCCTCATGCGCCCTGACACCCGCGAACGACGTGATAACGCTTCGCAGCGGAGGATTCTTGAGATTTCTGTTAGCGCTTGCGCGTACAAGCTCAAGCTCTTCTGCGGTAGTGTTAACTCCGTCTCTGTTGTCGATATCCTTCGCGTCGGGTCCGACAAGAAGATTTCCGTGAACCGTGGGTGCGGTAAGGATTCCCTTGCCCATTTCGTTCGGAAGCGTAAAGATCGTCTTCTCAACAAACGATCCGGCTGTTTTATCAAGAAGGAAGTAACAGCCTCTTCTGGGCTTGATGTGATGAGTCCTTGCGCTTACCATGTTGTGGATGACATCGCTGTATGCTCCGGCCGCATTAAGTATGGCCTTAGTCTCTATTCTGACGGTTTCGGGCCCGGTGAATGCCTCATGCTTCTCGGCCTCGATAACATAGCCCTCTTTCGAGGCTGTTATCGCCTTAACTTCGGTATTCAGCCTGAATTCCACGCCGTTCGCAAATGCATTCTCGGCAAATGCAATAGTCATGTTAAAGGGGCATACGATACCTGCTGTGGGCGCGTAAAGAGCAGCCACGGCATCGTCAGCAATATTGGGCTCCATGCTGTGAAGCTCTTCCTTTTCGATTATGCGCAGATCCCTTGCACCGTTTTTTCTGCCGCGTTCAAGCAGCTCCTCGAGCTTGGAGCGGTCGTCGCCTTCAAACATGACTACAAGAGAACCGTTTCTTCTGAAGGGAAAATCAAGATCCCGGGCAAGCTTGTCCATCATCTCGTTTCCTTCAACATTCAATTTTGCCATAAGGGATCCTTCAGCTGCGTCAAATCCGGCATGTACAATTGCTGAATTAGCCTTGGAGGTACCCTCACATACGTCTTCACATTTTTCAAGCACACATGCAGATATGTCATATCTGGAAACTTCTCTTGCCACTGCGCTTCCGGAAACACCTGCACCTATGATTATGACATCATATAACATAATTGTTCTTTACTCCTATCTAAAAAAATGATTTGCTATCTCAGCTTTTAGCCCAGCCTCTTGTTGAAGCAACTGCCTGTTTCCAGCCTTCAAGCTCTTTTTCTCTCTCTTTACTATCCATGGAGCTTTGGAACTTACTGTCAACAGACCAGTTATTTTTAACGTCTTCCTTATTTTTCCAATATCCAACTGCAAGACCTGCAAGATAAGCTGCTCCCATGGCTGTTGTCTCTACGTTGCCAGGTCTTACAACACTTGTATCAATGATGTCAGCCTGGAACTGCATAAGGAAATCATTTCTGGAAGCGCCACCGTCAACCCTTAGACTGGTGAGTTTCTTGCCGGTATCAAGCTCCATAGCCTTAAGCACATCTGCTGTCTGAAAAGCCAGTGATTCAACCGTAGCCCTGATAATGTGATACTTATTAACGCCCCTCGTAAGTCCCACGATTGCGCCTCTTGCCGTCATGTCCCAATACGGAGCAAACAGTCCAGAAAACGCCGGCACAAAG
>CAJOQS010000293.1 GCA_905236925.1 uncultured Lachnospiraceae bacterium
ACCTCCTCGGCGATCCCATCGACGCCCAGGAACCGCCCAAAACAGAAGTGAGACTTCCCATACACAGACAGCCTCCTACTTATGCGGATCAGCAGACTTCATCTGAGATCCTCGAGACAGGCATCAAAGTCGTAGACCTCATCTGCCCCTATGCAAAGGGAGGTAAGATAGGACTCTTCGGCGGAGCCGGCGTAGGAAAAACAGTTCTTATCCAGGAGCTTATCCACAACGTAGCCACAGAGCACGGCGGATACTCCGTTTTCACCGGTGTTGGTGAGCGTACCCGTGAGGGTAACGATATGTACAACGAAATGAAGGAGTCGGGCGTTATCGACAAGACCGCGTTAGTCTACGGTCAGATGAACGAGCCCCCCGGAGCACGTATGCGTGTCGCTCTTTCAGGTCTTACAATGGCTGAGTATTTCCGTGATGTTCAGAATCAGGACGTGCTTCTGTTCATTGATAACATCTTCCGTTTCACACAGGCCGGTTCCGAGGTTTCAACACTGCTCGGACGTATGCCTTCCGCCGTAGGTTACCAGCCTACACTTGCAACGGATATGGGTACTCTTCAGGAGCGTATCACTTCAACCCGCAAGGGTTCGATCACTTCGATCCAGGCCGTATACGTACCTGCGGACGACCTGACCGACCCTGCTCCCGCTACAACATTCACACATCTGGACGCTACCACGGTTCTTTCGCGTGATATCGCCAGCATGGGTATCTACCCGGCCGTTGATCCTCTGGATTCCACCAGCCGTGTTCTTTCACCCGAGGTTGTCGGCAAGGAGCATTACGAGGTTGCCCGTGCCGTTCAGAAGGTTCTTCAGCGCTATAAGGAACTACAGGACATCATCGCCATCATGGGTATGGACGAGCTTTCCGAAGACGATAAGCTCACCGTTAACCGTGCGCGTAAGGTTCAGCGTTTCCTGTCACAGAGCTTCTCCGTAGCGGAGCAGTTCACCGGTATGCCCGGTAAGTATGTTCCTCTTAAGGAGACTCTCCGCGGCTTCAGGATGATCCTTGACGGTCAGTGCGACGACATCCCCGAGAGCTGCTTCCTGATGGCAGGCACCATCGACGACGTATTTGAAAAAGCAAAGAAGCAGTGATGAGGAGGTGTCTTGATGAAGACTTTTCCCTTACGTATAGGCACTCCCGACGGACTGCTTTTCGACGGTGAGGTCGAGCGTGTGAAGGCACGCACCATCACAGGTGATCTGGCTATTCTTGCCGGGCACTGCAATTACTGCACTGCCCTCGGAATGGGCGAGGCTTATGTCGTTCTTGAGGACGGCACAAGAAGGACCGCCTCCTGTATCGGCGGTATGCTCACCATGATGGGCGGTTCATGCCATCTTCTCGCCACGACCTGGGAATGGAAGGAAGATATCGATCTTGAGCGTGCCAGAAAGTCCAAGGAAAAGGCCGAAGAGATCCTCGCCAAAAGCGATATCGACGAGAAGACAAGAAACCTTGCCGAGGCAAAGCTTGCCAGGGCCAAGGTCAGAATAAGCGTGGCTGAATAAGCCTGTTGCGCGATCAGTACAGTCCCTGCCCGCATAAGCGGGCGGGGGCTTTATACAAGGCGGAGTCGTTATGGATATCAATAATCTGAAACTGTACAGAAGAAGATTTATCCCGGATGAACTGAAATGGCTTAAGGATGACGAGATTCTTCGTTTTGACGACGAATTGCTCGTGACCCGCTGGAATTCCCTGCGCCCCAGGCAGGATTTTTCCGGAGGTCTTTCCGTCTTTTTCCTGAAAGAAGGATGGAAGGTCACCAAGATCTTCGATACCGAGGGGAATGTTCTGTACTGGTACTGCGACATCATTGATATCATTCTTAACGAGGAAGAAAACAGCATCACATATGAGGATCTCCTTTTTGATGTTGTTGTTTCCACCAACGGACGCAGCAAGGTTCTTGACTGCGACGAGGCAGCCCAGGCGTTTGAAGACGGGCTGATAACGAAAGAACAGCTTGTACACGCGCTGAAGGCGATGCACGAGCTGCTCGAGGTTATTTATCATTCACGGTTTGACAGGCTGCAGGCGATTGTTAATTCGTATGATGAAAAATCTGATAGTGAAGTAACTGAGTGACGGTTTTCCGCCACTCTTTTTTCTACTTGCAGGCGGCATAGAGTAAAAACTTCCGGCGTCCTCAGAGGGTCCCGGGATTTTTTCTCTGCGCGCCCGCACTGATAATATAATAAATTGGCGAGCAGCGTCAAAGTTCTACGAGAGTTTTGAAATTCTTCTTACATGGTTGGGACCGTGGGAGAATTCGGTCTCGAGGAAGGTGTCCACGATCTGGAGGGCGAGGCCCTCTCCTACGACTCTCGCGCCCATGGCGAGGATGTTCGCGTCGTTGTGCTCTCTGGTTGCCTTTGCGCTGAAGCAGTCGCCGCAGAGGGCTGCTCTTATTTCACGGTGTCTGTTTGCGGCTATCGATATGCCGATTCCGGTTCCGCAGATAAGGATCCCGCGGTCGGCCTCCCCTTTGATTATCGCCTGTGATACGGCTTCCGCAAAGTCGGGATAATCGCACGAGGCTTCGCTGTAGGTTCCGTAGTCTTTAAATTCAAGTTCTTTTTCTTCAAGATGCTTCATTACTGCCTGCTTCAGGCCGTATCCGGCATGGTCGCTGCCTATTGCTATCATTTTCTTTTCCTCCTGAATTATCTCATACTTTTTCTATGTGATATCCTGCCGCCTTTACGAGACGGTTCATTATCGCCGCGCCAAGGTTGTCCGACGTGAAACACTCACCGAATATGAATGGCGTTTCTTCGGCGTCAAATCGCCTCAGACAGTCGAACAGGTTCGCAGCTATACTTTCCTCGTTCTCACGCGAGCCAACCACCTCTATGACCGCTCCAAAGCCCTTATCGGGCCTTCTGTCCAGCCTGCTCCTGTATTCCCGCGCCATTTCCTCGGAAGCGAGTATTCCTACACGGCTTCCGCCGTCCAGCTTCTCCGCCGCCGCCGAATAAACGGCTTCAACGACTGCCCGGGATTCGCCCTCGTAAATGACCAGTTCGCCCTTCGGTGCGTAGTGCCTGTACTTCATGCCCGGCGCCCTGGCAACGATATTGTCATTCTTTTCGCGCTTCAGGACCGCTCTGTCATAAACAACATCCGGTATGACTTCTTTAAGCATCTCGATCGTGATATAACCGGGCCGGAGTATCTGAACCGGACTGCAGGTAAGATCAACAATCGTCGATTCGAGTCCGATATCCGAGGATCCGCCGTCTATGATCATCTCGATCCTGCCGCTCAGATCCTCGATCACATGCTCTGCCTTTGTGGTGCTGGGGCGTCCCGACGCGTTTGCGGAAGGTGCCGCTATCGGTATCCCGCTTTCCTGTATGAGCCTTCTTGCTATCGGATGTGACGGCATGCGCACCGCAACTGTATCAAGCCCGCCCGTGGTTTCCTTCGGGATGCAGTCCGCCTTTTTCATTATCATGGTGAGGGGTCCCGGCCAGAATTTATCCGCGAGCAGATATGCAGCTTCTGGGACATTCAGGCACAGGCGTTCAAGCTCGGCTATATCGGCTATATGAACGATCAGCGGATTATCAGAAGGACGGCCTTTAGCGGCGTAGATCCTTGCAGATGCCGTAGGGTCAAAGGCATCTCCTCCGAGTCCGTATACCGTCTCGGTAGGGAAAGCAACGAGTTTTCCTTCCCTCAGCAGCTTGGCAGCTTCGGCGAAATCGTCCGAAGTCATGTTCGCCGCATCTATTTTCCTGATTATTGTTTCCATTTTTTTATAAATCCTCCGCTAAAAAATCTGCGAATGCATATTTATATAAGTCATAGTATAACTTAATTTTTCAAAAATATCACTCCTTTGGACAAAATAAATTGACAAATATCATTCTGTGTATTAGTGTATAATATTATATAAAATTAATTATTTCTGCATAAATATAAGTACGGAGGTAGATCATATGCAACGCATAAGCTCATTAACACTCAATCCGAATACGCATCTTCTTGAGCAGGATCCTTATGCATATCAGCTCCAGGATATTCCCGAGCCCGAACTCTTCAGGGAGATCTATCCGTATACCGAGATCCCCAAGATCGCCTTCAACTACCGCAAAGTCCCTGCAGACATGCCCGAGGACATTTTTATAACCGACACGAGCTTCCGTGACGGTCAGCAGTCCAGAACGCCGTATACGACCGAGCAGATGGTGAATATTTATAAAATGCTTCACCGCCTCGGCGGCCCCAAGGGAATGATCCGTCAAACGGAATTCTTCGTTTACTCTAAAAAAGACAGGGATGCCGCCCTGCAGTGCATGGAGCTCGGCTATGAATTCCCCGAGATAACCACCTGGATCCGTGCATCGAAGCAGGACTTCGAGCTGGTTAGAAACCTTGGGATCAAGGAGACCGGTGTTCTTGTCTCCTGTTCGGACTATCACATTTTCAACAAAATGGGTCTGACCCGCCGTCAGGCACTCGACAAGTACATGGGAATCGTCAAGGAATGCATCGAGGCCGGACTTCGTCCCCGCTGCCATTTCGAGGATCTGACGCGTGCGGATTTCTACGGCTTCGTTATTCCCTTCGCGTCCGAGCTTCGCA
>CAJOQS010000294.1 GCA_905236925.1 uncultured Lachnospiraceae bacterium
GGCATCAATTTCCGATCTTGCAAGCCAGACTAAGTCCGCTACCGAGGAGATCAGCAGCCTGATCTCGAACCTTACCAAGGAAATGGAGGATGTTGCATCAGCCATCCTTTCGCTTGTAGACAGCAATAAGATGCAGAACGAGTCCGCTCAGCTGACAGCCGAAAGCTTCGAGAAGATCAGCGAGAGCGCTCAGCTTATCAGCACTCACTCAACCGAGCTCAACGGTACCGTAAACAATCTGGAGGAAGCGAACAAGAAGATCGTCGACAGCATCCAGACCATTTCGGCAATTACCGAGGAGGTTACGGCTCATTCGCAGACGACCTTCGATGCTACCGAGGAGAATCAGGTCATCATCGGCGATATGCAGAAGGATGTACTTGATATGCAGAAGAACGCGGATAAACTCAATGCACTCAGATAAGTCAAACGGATTGAAAAAGAATATCTGGCTTGTTGCCTGGCCGGCAGGGATCTTAATATACCTGACGGCCAGGTTTATTCCGTATTCGGCGGAATTTTTCTATGCACGCGGCCTTTACCGCCTGTATTCGAACGTGATGTCGTTCGTTACCGGGATTTTTCCCTTTTCGATCGGGGAGATAATGGTAATACTTTTTCCGGTTACTGCAGCGGCGCTGGTGGTATCGGGGCTGATACTGGCAATCAGAAGGCGAAAGGCCGTTGAACTCCTGTATATGCTCAGGAGGATACTGATATTTGGCGGAGTGATCTTTGTCTGGTACATGATAGGCTGCGGAACAAACTATTACCGCTACGAGTATTCGGCTTTCTCGGGCCTTGAGGTGCGGGAATCGGATGCGGAGGAGCTTGCGGAGCTTTGCAGGGAGCTGGCGGTCAAGGCCTCGGACGCGAGGGAAAGGGCTGCAAAAAAGTCCGTTGAAGAGGGCGCGATGAGCGATCCCGACGGAGTGTATATTTCATATATGAGCGACCGCGAACGGGCCAAAGCCGCGAAGAGCGCAATGAAGGAGCTGGGAGGGAAGATTGACGCGCTTGCGGGATATTATCCCGCACCCAAACCGGTATTCTTCTCAAGGTTCATGTCGAGGCTCAACATTACGGGAGTATATTTCCCGTGGACCGTTGAAGCCAATGTCAACGTGGATATTCCGGATTATTCGATTGGAGTGACGATGTGCCACGAGCTCAGTCATCTTCGCGGATTCATGCGCGAGGACGAAGCGAATTTCATCGGATATCTGGCATCTGTCGGATCCGGTAATCCGGAGCTTGAATACTCCGGATATATGCTGGCTCTGAGCTACAGCGCGAACAGACTGTATGCGGAATCTGCCGAGCTGTATTCCGGGATCGCAAAGCTTTATTCCGACGGAATGACAGCAGATCTCGTCAACGATTCGGAATACTGGGAACCCTTCCGGAATACGAAGATCCAGGAGGTTTCCGACAGAGCCAACGATGCCTATCTGAAGGCGAATGCCCAGAAGGACGGCTCAAAGAGCTACGGAAGGATGGTTGATCTGCTGCTTGCCGAGATGCGTGCATCAAAGGCCGGAGAGCAGGCTGATCGATAGATGGAGGGGAATGTATGAAGGGAAAAGTATTGCGGGGATTGATGAGCATTTTATCGGTATGTCTCATTTTACTGCTGTCTGCCGGAACAGTTCGGGTGAGGGCAGAGGGAGGCGGACTGAGCACGCTCGACCTTTCGGGTCTGACTGCCAAGCAGCTTAAACAGGCGCAGGCGGTGATCGGGTTTACGGACAATCAGGCTGCTTATGAGGCGGCCTATGCAAAGGCTCTGAAAAAGAAGCCCTATACGAAAGCAGAGCTCAGGGAGATGGCCTGCCTGATCTATGCCGAAGCGAACAGCATGGAGCATGATGCCATGGCTGCGGTCGCGAATTCTGTTCTGAACCGCAGGGCTGATGAGGATAAATACGGATATGTGAATACCATTCATGACGTGATCTATGACCATAAGTGGGGATATCAGTTCTCGCCCGTCATCGACGGAAGCCTTAAGAAGGCCTTCGCGATCTATGACAGCATGGATCCCGCTGAATGCAAGGAGTGGCAGATAACGGCAATGACCAACTGCATTGAGGCTGCCAAGGCGGCGCTGTGCGGCTATAAGAGCATTCCCGACGACTTCATGTACTTTAATTCCCATCTGGAGAGTCAGAAGAAAAAGTGCATCGAAAACGGATGGAGCTTCATTATCCTTGACAGGCATATCTATTATAAAAACACGTCCGATGCCGAATAAGGTACTTGTTATGACCGGATGTTTGTGCTATGATTCTTAATCGGTGGGGGATAACTTTAACCCGCGATATTGTTTCCCTCAGCGGGAATGAAATGGAGAGCAGAGAGTTTATGGACAAATCGTTTTTATCCGGACTTGAGGCTATGGGCCTCGGTAAAATGAGCAATATCGATCTTTTTTCCGATCAGAAGGAAGAAGAGAAGAAGAAAGCTGCGGCGACCGCAAAAGCCGCTGTACAGGTTGTGAACGAGGAGGATTACCTTCTTCTCAAGGGCTTTACCTGTCCGGTATGCGATCATGAGTTCAAGGGCAAGACGATCAAGGCGGCCAAGATGCCCAAGCTTGTGTCGAGAGACCCTGACCTTCGCTGCGTTTATTCCGGGATCGATGTATATAAATACGGTGTTGTCTGCTGTCCTATCTGCGGATACGCCGCAATGGCAAAGTCCTTCGGACCCATGAGCTCGGGTCAGATGAAGCTTATCAGAGAGCAGATATCCGCTTCATTTACCGGACTCGGAGCTGAGCCCGAGGTCTACACCTATGACGATGCGCTCGCACGCTACAAGCTCGCGCTTGTCAATTCTGTCGTAAAAAGGGCAAAGCTCAGCGAAAGAGCTTATCTTTGCCTTCATATAGCATGGCTTCTGAGGGGCAAGAGGGAGACTCTCCCCGATAATACACCCAAAAAGGAAGAAACTGCAGCCGCCCTTCAGGCTGAGGAGCAGGATTTCCTCTGCAAGGCAAGGGACGGCCTTATGGATGCTTATTCAAAGGAAAGCTTCCCTATGTGCGGAATGGACGAAGCGACCAGCACCTATCTGATCGCTGCCC
>CAJOQS010000295.1 GCA_905236925.1 uncultured Lachnospiraceae bacterium
CGATCATATTCTGCCGATCCGCAGGAAAGATATGGGTGAGCTGTCCATGTCCAAGTTAAGGGCTCTTGTGAAAAAAGCCCGCTGAACCGATCAGAGCACCTTGTTCAGTTTTTCCTCAAGCGACTCCTGTGACTGGGCGCCTACCGCCTTGTCAACGGCCTCTCCGTTCTTGAGGATAAGGAAATAAGGAATGCTCATGACCCTGAATTGAGCCGCAAGCTCCTGCTCATCATCAACATTGACCTTGCCTACCTTGACTCTTCCGTCATATTCAGCCGCAAGCTTCTCTACGACCGGAGCCATCATCTTGCAGGGTCCGCACCAGTCCGCGTAGAAATCAATAAGGACCGGGATGTCACTTTTTACCACTTCGTTCTCAAAATTCTCACTTGTAAATTTATACTCCATGTCA
This sequence comes from uncultured Lachnospiraceae bacterium, assembly GCA_905236925.1. GTDB lineage: Bacteria > Bacillota > Clostridia > Lachnospirales > Lachnospiraceae > RUG11977. The sequence continues at coordinate 413 of CAJOQS010000295.1, forward strand.
AAGCTCCTTTCTTTGCTGTGTGTTATACAGATACCATACAACAGTCCGCGCAGATAAACAACTTAAATGAGTATAAATATTGTAAAAATATTCGAACCGGTTTATTGATAACGGTGCTTAAGCCTGAAGCTCCGGACAACGGCGGGGCTGCCGAGCTTCCATGAGGCGTCCGCTATCACGATCCCTGCAACAACGTCGGGAAATACATGCTGCTTGGTTAACAAGGTCGACAGGCAGATGAGCAGTGCGAACACGAGCGCTGCGTCCTTGACGCGAGCAGGTACACTCTCCTCATCCTTCAGGGCTATGTAGCACAGCCAGCTCTCCAGGCAGTGGATCGACGGGAACAGGTTATCCGGTGTATCCGTCGAATAGATGAACGAAAGCAGCCAGTTACCGACGTTTGCATCAAGCTCCGGCCTGACATTTGTAGTGGGAACCAGAATAAATATTATTCCGCACATTACCTCAGCCACAACCTCAGTGGCTACGAGGCGGAAGCATCGTTCCCTGTCCATCCTGCATATCCAGTAAAACGTCGCATACCAGAAAGGGAAGGCCAGCACGTATATAAGCGCAAATCCCGGTACCACCGGTATGATCCGGTCTATTCCGCCCGTCATGTCCAGATACGGCCTGCCGAGTTCGATATTTATGATCCTGGCTCCATAGTATACGATCATATTTGTAAGGCCCATGATGATAAGGCCGAGTGCCGCATAGGGCGGCAGGATCTCCCTGATCCTTGCTTTAATCTTTGAAATCTTCATTTTCTTTTCCCCCGATTACCTTCACATAGTATATCATTCTACAATTAAGAAACAAGTATAAAAACAATTAAGATTTGTTAAAGAAACCGGGATTGATACTTTCAGTTTCTTGATGTATAATCGATTTTACGGGGAAAACTATATAAGGAGAAGGTTTACAATGAAAACAATCAACGAAGAAAAAGAACAGCGTGAGCTGTCAAGGCTCCGCAGGATTGCGGCCGCGCCGAAGCCGGTATATTATATGGCTCTGATCATGGTCGTGCTTACAATTGTCTATATCGTAGACGAGATCACCTCGAATATGAACTCGGCGATGCAGCCCTATGTTCTGTTCGATCTTTTCAAGATCGCATCGCGCGATGTCAATTCCGCAGAGTATAAAAACGCCATCAACGTTGTGGCGCCGATATCTCTCGCCGGCAACCTGCTTCTCGTGATCACGCCTTTCTACAAGGCACTTTCCGACAGGTACGGAAGGCGTCTGTTCCTGATGATCAACACCGTAGGAATGGGTATCGGAATGCTCATCGTCATGTCTTCCGCCTCCGTTGCCCAGTACATAATCGGAATGATCTTCATGATGTTCTTCACTCCCAATGACATGCAGGTCCTGTACATTATGGAAACCGCGCCGAAGGAGAAACGCGCCACCTACTGCTTCATTGCCAAGGGTATCGCGCTTATGAGCGTATCGCTCATCGGTTTATTTTCAAAAATGTTCCTCAGAGCCGATGTTCCTTCAAGCTGGCGTCTGGTTTATCTTATCCCGGTCATCACCGCGATCGTCATCGGTCTGCTTTCGATGTTCTTCGTCAAGGAAACGCCTGTGTTCGTTGAACAGAGGATGTCTTTCCTCTCGCTTACGAAGGAGGAGCGCGAAAAACGCCTTGCCGAAGACAAGGCGTCCAATACTTCGGAGCAGGGCGGCGTCATCAATGCCCTGAAGTTCATATTTACTAACCGTCAGCTCAGATGGATACTGATCGCGGGCTTCCTTTTCTTTGCCACGACAGTTTACACCAGCTACTACGCAACAGTGCTCGAAGGAGCAATGACGACCGATATGGTATCCACGGCACTGCTTATATACCCGTTCTTTAACGGAATAGTTACGATACTCTCCGGCTTCTTCTCGGACAAGGTCGGCCGTAAGAAGGTCTGCCTGATCCTCGGTTCCGTCTGTCTGGCCGGGCTTATCGTGTTCATCCTTGCCTGCCGCATCGGATGGGGCCCCATCGTTGCCGGCATAGCCTACGGCTGCTCTATCGGCGGCCTCTGGTCAATGAGTGACACGCTGATCCTCACAATGCCCGCGGAATCCTCGCCTTCAGGAATGCGTTCGTCAGTCATGGGCACGATATCCGTACTGATCGGTTCCGGAATGTTCGTCGGAAATATCATATTTATAATTTGTCAGAACTTCCTTCCGATGGATATCCTGTTCACTCTTATCTGCCTGCCGTTCATGGCACTCTCGCTCATCATCGTCATGACCAAGGTAAGGGAAACAAAAGATGTCGACCTTGATAAAGTAACAGCCGACACCTTTAAATAATTCAGGTAAAATATTCGATTAATTCTTTAAAGCCGCCGTGGGGATATGCGCTGATATCCTCACCGGCTTTATTTATCATGTGGTCCGTGATAAGGAATACTTCCATTCCAAGCTTTGAGGCAACCATATCCTCACCTACGTCATTTCCGACCATCATGGCGTCACAGGGCTTGAGGCCCATTCTTCTCAGCACTTCTTCATAATACTTCAAGTTGGGTTTTGAATACCCGATATTCTCGTAGGTCGTATACAGCTCAAAATCCTCCGGTTCAAGTCCCGCCCAACGGATCCTGTTCTGTGTGGCGATCGCGGGGAATATGGGATTGGTGGCAAGTGCGACCCGCAGGCCCTTCGCCTTTATCACTTCAACAGCCTTTTTTGCCAAAGGGTCGAAGCCGCAGAAATCCTTGGCACAAATAAAATCGTTGGCATAAAAATCTTCGAACAGCGGCCTGTCCGCGATACCCTTCTCTCCGAATGTCCCCTCAAAGTCTTTCCAGAAGGCTTCTTCGTTGGTACAGGAACCGTTGTTTCTGACCATCGCCGCGGTTCCGTGCCAGATCGCGTCTATCAGCTCCTTCGCCTCATAGCCGTGCGGTGCCAGCTTCTTAACAAGTGTCTTGAAATAACCTCCGGTAAACTCATCCATCTCCATTGGAAGAAGAGTTCCGTCCAGATCAAAAAGTACTGCCTTTAAGCTCATTTTCAACTCCGTTTCTGTATGCCGAACCGACTTTTCCTATACAATATCATGTTTACCGGATTCAGGCAAGCCATCATCTTTTTCAACACGGATAAGAGAGTATTCGATCTTCTTTCGATATTTGTGGACTTTTTTATTCAAAAATGCTGGACTTCCATGACGATTCATGGTATATTTACGATAATAGTTATCGTAATACTTGCGTATTAGTGTAAGGAGGGTAATTATATGGCAAAAGAAAAAAAGAAATCCGGGCTCAATCTTAATTCCGTCAGAGCCAAGCTTCTTATCATGATCGCCATACTTATAGCGATTCCGGTCATACTTATCTGCATCATCAACTACAAGACTTCCATTGACAAGGCTCTCGAGGATGCACAGATACAGCTCGAAGCAAAAAGGGACTACGTTCAGTCCGAGTTCTCCAAGGTTGTTGAGACCAATATCGCAGCCATGAAAACACTTGCTGCATCTCCTACCGTCAGGGAATACCTGAACGGAAACCCTGTCATCTCTCTCGACGAGATAGATAAGAGCGCAAACGATGTTGCTTCCATCCTCGGCGACAATCCTTCAAACAACAGGAACGCCGTTGCCATAGCAAACTCAGAAGGAATGCAGATAACCAGGACAAACGGAGCCTGTGTTAATGTTCTTGACCGCGAGTATTATCAGGAAGCCATGGCAGGCAAGACCTATGTATCAAACGTTCTTGTGTCAAAGCCGAACGGCATGAGGATGATGACCATTTCCGTTCCTGTTTGGGACGGAAACAACGTGATCGGTATCTGCCAGCGAAACTTCGACCTTGATTATTTCTTCGACATGCTCGTTAACTCAAAGGGTGTCAGCGAAGAGGCCATCATCGTGGCCTGGGACGGAATCGTGGCCGTTCACTCGGAACATAAGCTCGATGCCGACAGCGAAGTTGAGGACAGAAGCAATTCAACCTTCTTTACCTCCGGCAAGACTTCCGATTACTATACCGCCGATACCGGCAAGGGTTATTCAGTGTATATCGCATATTCCAAAGAACCCATTACCGGCTACTACATCATGTTCAACAAGGTTTCTACCGAAGTTTTAGCTTCCGCGCGAATGGCAGCAAACCAGTCGATCCTCCTGGCGATCATACTGCTCATTATCGCACTCGTGATCGGTGTATTCTTTGCCAACAGCCTTACACGCCCCATCAATACGATCAACGATTCCATGTCCGCACTGGCCGATGGTTATTTCAAGACCATGAATGAGCACACGGAGCGCAAGGACGAATTCGGAGAAATGGTCAGAAACACCAATACCGTTATAGATAAGATCGCCGGCATCGTCGGAGACATCAAGGCCTCCGCTGATCAGGTCGGAACCTCTGCCGGCGCCGTTGCCGAAATGTCCGATCAGATAGCCGCGACCACGAACGACGTTGCAAATTCCGTTCAGGCCATCGCCAGCGGAGCAACACAGCAGGCCTCAGAGATCCAGAATGCGAACGAGAACGTTATAAGCATCGGAACCGCTGTAGGCGAGGTTCAGAGTCAGGCCGACAGTCTCGAGTCCCTTGCAGGCAACATGAAGAACGCTTCGGAGGTTTCTTCCGTATCGCTTGCGGAGCTTAGAAAGTCCAGCGACGAGATGTCCAAGAAGATAGAAGATATCGAAAAGACCATCTCCGCAACCAAGGATGCCGTTGCAAGTATGGGTGAAAAGGTTGAGGGCATTACCTCCATCGCAACCCAGACCAATCTCCTTTCCCTGAATGCTTCCATAGAAGCTGCCAGAGCAGGAGAAGCCGGACGTGGCTTTGCCGTAGTTGCTGAAGAGATCGGTAAACTTGCCGACTCGACCAAGGTTATGGCAGGTGAGATCAAGCAGGAGATGGATGAGCTGCTCATACAGTCCGAG
>CAJOQS010000296.1 GCA_905236925.1 uncultured Lachnospiraceae bacterium
CGATTTTTCCAAGATCACCTCGATCAATTCGATCGTTTCCGTTCCGGAGTTCACCTTCGCAACTGCCTTCAAGGGCTTCAGCGATATCACCGGCGCTTATGTAGGCACCATCGCAGCAGCTTATGTTCCCGTTGCATTCGTAGTATTTGCTGAGCATGTTGCCGACCACAAGAACATCTCCTCCATTATTGACACCGATCTTACCAAGGATCCCGGCCTTCACAGAACACTGCTCGGCGACGGTATCGGTTCAATGGCAGGTGCATTCTTCGGCGGATGCCCCAACACCACTTACGGCGAGTCGATCGCATGTGTAGCCATCACAGGCAATGCTTCCGTTCTGACTATCGTATGCACCGCATGCCTTGCGATCATCATCTCGTTCATTACACCGATCGTTGGTTTCCTTTCCTCCATCCCTTCATGCGTAATGGGTGGTGTATGTATGTCACTGTACGGCTTCATTGCGGTTTCCGGTCTCAAGATGCTCCAGCCCGTTGACCTGAACGATAACCGTAATCTCTTCACCGCTTCTGTCATCCTGATCTCAGGTATCGGCGGACTCACACTCAACTTTGGTTCGATCACCATCACCTCGGTTGCTACCGCTCTGATCCTCGGCATCATCGTTAACATCATCCTTGGCGGAATGAAGAAGAATAAGTAATAGGGATCAAGATCAATAAACCAGGAACAAACAAAGAACAGCTGCCCGGCTCAAATGGGCAGCTGTTTTTTATATTCATTCTTTTATTCAATACCTGTTTTTTTCTGCAAGCTTCATTACTCTCATGTAGCTGAGAAGCGCAAGTGCCAGAGCTATTACTGTCAGGATTGTCACGACCAGATCACCGCTCATCTTCGTTCCCAGAAAAACAATGAGTCCGATCAGTATCATCGTAACGAACATGTTGGGGAGCAGATAAAGCGTCAGGGCCGTACCCTGCTTGACAACCTCGACTTCATTTTCCCATTCGAGTTTAATATGCTTAACACCGCACACACAGCCCCATGCAGTTGAAAACATGCAAAGCGCCAGACCGAATATGAGATACAGTACAGTGCTGATAAAGGAGGCCCTTGCGGATATCGAGAAGCATATGATGCCGAATACCGTGAAGGGAACCTCTAGATACATGTTGAACAGCATTTTCCCGCGGTAGATATCCTTCTTGGTGATCGGCAGACTCTGCAATATCCAGTAGTTCTTACCCTCAAGAGAAGGCGTGCAGGCCGTTGTGGCGACCATTCCCGACATAAAGTAGGCGATCAGCGGGATCGCGGGACATATCATTTCCTTCGTAAGCGGAGAATCGTAGGTTATCGTTTTGATCAGGTCGTCCACATTAATAAACAGAACGATTATTCCGCCTATCAGCAGTATGATGTCACCAATGATCGTATTGACCATATATGTGGACGATCCGGTCATCCGCTTGAACTCCTTGAATGCGATGGCATTGAGAACACCTCTCTGCCTCTGCGCGCCCATCCGGTATTTCCTGCCTGCGGCATGTGATTTAAACGAGGAATTGAGCTTTCTGTACGACCTTCCGACCGCGATGAATATCAGCTCAAACAGTATTGCGGACACTCCGACAAGCAGAAGAAAGTCGAGCCATGAAGCATTGTTTACGGCGTTTGCGAACCACTTTGCAGGTGGATAATACCCGGAAACCCTGTCCGTTAAGGCCGAGTAGTTCGTCAGTACCTCTTCGACCTTCCCGTTCCTGAACATACTCTCGATAAAGAACCTCGAGAATATCGCCACCATCGTGATCGCGATCAGAAGCAAGGACTGTACGATATTCTTCTTCTTGAAGCCCGAGCTGACCTTGGCGATCAGGAAGCCTATAAACGCAGCGGCCAGCATCGGAATGATCGGAAGGATCAGCGCAAGCACGATCCAGATCGGATATACAAGGACTGCCGGCTTTTCATAAACCGCATACCCCACAAGCATCGCTACGGAAATGCACAGATACCAGGGGAGCGATTTAAGATACATGTACAGGAATTTGCAGGCCGCCACGGTCTTAGCCTCAAACGGAAGAGCCATTAGCATGTCGTATTCCTTGAAATTGAACAGGTATCCGTTTGTCTTGAAAAACGTTAAGATCAGGGCAAGAACGGAAATGGTAAGCGCACACAGCACCGGTGCCTCGCTGATGATGCCCATTTCTCCGTATCCTATGCATGTTGCGATACAGAAGGCCATCAGCATGATATATAGTACCGCCATGCCCACAAGGTTTCCTATTACCTTGCCTCTCTTCGATTTGTCCTTGCTGTGCCTCAGTATATTAAACTGACTTGTTGACTGCCAGAGGGTCTTTAACAGGATAATGTTCTTGCTGCGCATCAGACCACCTCCAGGAATACTTCCTCCAGCGACTGACCGCCCGTAAGCTCCTGCATGGTTCCCGACGCGATTATCTTACCCTGCTTGATGATCGCGACCTTGTTGCAGAGCTTTTCCGCAACGTCAAGAACATGAGTCGAGAAGAATACCGCAGTTCCCTTTTCACACATCTCATGCATGATCTGCTTCAGGGTAAAAGCAGCCTTGGGATCAAGTCCGACAAATGGCTCGTCGAGCACAAGAAGCTTCGGCTCATCAATCAGCGCGGAGATTATTGCGACCTTCTGCTTCATTCCGTGTGAGTATGAAGCGATCATGTCTCCGAGCGCATCGGTTATCTCAAGCATATCCGCGTACTTTTTGATCCGTTCCTCCCTTTCCGCCGAATCGATCCCGAAGATATCGGCAATGAAGTTCAGATACTGTATTCCCGTCAGATTCTCGTAGAGATCCGGATTATCCGGGATATACGCGGTGATCTTCTTGCATTCCAGCGGCTCCGTTTTCACGGAATGTCCGTCGATAAGTATCTCGCCCTCGTCAAAATCAAGAACTCCCACCACAGCACGTATCGTGGTGGACTTGCCCGCACCGTTATGGCCGATGAAGCCGTAGATATCTCCGCTCTCAACGGTAAGGCACACATTGTCGGCAGCCTTTTTGTCCTCGCTGTATTTTTTAGTGTAGCCCTTTATCTCGAGCATTGCGTTATTTCCCATTCTATATACGCCTCCTGGTTTTGTCAGATCTGTTCAAGTGCCTGCTTAAGATCGGCGATAATATCATCGGGATCCTCAAGGCCTACCGAGAATCTGATAAGGTCCGGAGCCACTCCCGCTTCGATGAGCTGTTCGTCTGTCAGCTGTCTGTGTGTATGACTTGCGGGATGCAGAAGTCCGGTCTTCGCGTCGGCAACATGCGTATCTATAAACGCAAGCTTAAGCGAATCCATGAACCTGATGGCCTTTTCCCTGCCGCCCTTAACCGCGAACGCTATGACTCCGCAGGTTCCCTTGGGACAGTACTTGACCTGGAGAGCATGGTGAGGGTCATCCTCAAGATCCGCATAGTTGACCCATGCAACCTTTTCCTGGGTCTTGAGCCATGCGGCGATCTTCTTTGCGCTGGAGCAGTGACGTGCCACGCGGACAGCAAGTGACTCGAGCGAAACATTCAGATAGAAGGCATTCTGAGGCGACTGTATCGATCCGAAATCGCGCATCAGCTGTGATGTCGCCTTTGTGATATATGCGGCCTTGCCGAATTTCTCCGTATAGATGAGTCCGTGGTAGCTCTCGTCGGGAGTCGTAAGTCCGGGGAACTTCTCCTTGCTGGCATTCCAGTCAAAATTGCCGCTGTCAACGATCACGCCGCCAACGCCGACCGAATGGCCGTCCATGTACTTGGTGGTGGAATGTGTGACTATATCGCATCCGAACCTGAAGGGATTGCAGTTGATCGGAGTCGCGAAGGTGTTGTCCATGATCAGCGGAACACCGTGCTTATGTGCGGCGTTCGCAAACTTCTCGATATCAAATATTGATACGGTGGGATTTGTGATGGTCTCACCGAAGACACACTTTGTGTTGGGCCTGAAGGCCTTGTCAAGCTCCTCCGGAGTAATATCGTTGTCAACGAAGGTGCACTCGATACCCATCTTCTTCATCGTAGTGCCGAACAGATTGTAGGTGCCTCCGTAGATGGATGATGAGGCGATGAAGTGGTCGCCGCATTCGCAGATATTAAATACCGCATAGAAATTGGCAGCCTGACCCGAGCTGGTAAGCATGGCCGCATAGCCGCCCTCAAGCTCGCATATCTTCCTGGCAACGTAGTCATTGGTGGGATTCTGAAGCCTGGTATAGAAATACCCGCTGGCTTCCAGATCAAAAAGCTTTCCCATCGCGTCGCTCGTATCATATCTGAAAGTGGTGCTCTGATAAACCGGAACCTGTCTGGGTTCACCCTGATGAGGCTCCCATCCGCCTGTAAGACATATCGTATCCTTGGACAAAGACATTTGTATTACCTCCTGACTGATTTTTCTCTTTACTATGTTAAAGCCCCGCCCTTTTCCAGTCAACAGATTACTTAAAAAAACTGTACTTTTCGCATTCTATAATATATAATTGTCTGGTAATCCGATACGGCAGCGCCGTGTCACAAAGAAAGAGGCGATGAATCCAAATGGCTGTAACCACAGAATATTTCGGCAAGACCGGAAAAGGAGAAACAGTAACACTTTATAACATCACCGGAAAAAACGGCATGACGGTTTCCGTCATCGACTACGGCGTTAACATCGTTAAAATACTCGTCCCCGACAGGAACGGGAAGCTCGACGATGTTGTTCTCGGCTTCGACAATGTCGAGGGCTATTCCTACAATCCCAGTTATTTCGGCAGCACCATCGGGCGCAATGCGAACCGCATCGCCAATGCCAGCTTTACACTGAACGGCGTTACCTATACCCTTGAGAAATGCGACGGAGAGAATAATCTGCACAGCAATTTTGAAAACTGCTTCAATAAAAAGATGTTCAGCGCAGTCATCAACGAGGCCGACAATTCCGTCAAGTTTACCGTCTTTTCTCCCGACGGCGACCAGGGCTTCCCCGGCAATATGACAGCTTCCGTTACGGTAAGGGTTGCCGATTCCGATACACTCGAGCTTGAATACGAGGCAACCACCGACGCCGACACTGTTTTCAACATCACCAAC
>CAJOQS010000297.1 GCA_905236925.1 uncultured Lachnospiraceae bacterium
GGTCCCTTACATATACTCCGCCTTATTGGCGTAACTCATCTCAAGACCTGTCTGTAGGCTCTTTCAAAGACACTTCCCGAGGTTCCCGGCCTCAGCTTGCAGATTATCTCTTCCAGAAGACAGCTCATCTTATCCGAGACATTTCTGAATGAAATATCTTCACGGACAGTCAGATGCAGTTCGGCTTTTCTGTCCTTGTCCGAATAAGGAAGCCTGAAAACCTTTCCCCTGCCGGCCCCGCCTATTATCAGGTTCAGTTTCGGCATCGTGACTCCCATGTAATCACGTATTATGACAAGCGATTCCTCATCCTTCAGGTCACCGGCCTTCCGTTCAACGATCCTCATCAGAAGATCAGTGTTCTTCTCGTGCCGGGGTTCTTCGTCCGTAACGTAGATTCGGTAATCGCCGATCGTATCCTCCCTTGCAAAGTTTACCCACTCCATCGGCTCCCAGAGGTTGAAGCAGTAGGTATAGTCCGAAGGGACAGGTACGGCTCCCCTCGCAAAGAAAACACCCTTAAGTTCTATCACATCATCGCGCCCCAGTCCCTCAACGGACGGAAGATATTCATACATTGTCTGTTCTTCCGACATATCCCTGATATAGACCCTTTCGCCCAGCGCCGCCAGAAGTGCCGCAAGATAAAGCACTATATCGCAATAACGGTAACCGTTGACATCAATCGCTTTCAATTCTTTCAAATCTCCTTTCGATCTCGGCGCGAGCCTCCTTACTGATATGCTTTCCCGAACGGACCGTGATATTGGGATCATCCATGATAAGATCGATCCCGGGCTGCGACGGAACATAATTAACTACTGCCCTGCGCTGAAGCTCGTTCTCCACATACGCCGCGGCATATATGCAGGAATCCTCAAAACAGGCTGTATCCGTAACCGCTCCGTCCATCAGGAGCAGCTCCTCCTCACCGACATGCAGCAGAAGCCCTTCCTCCCCCACACCGTATACCGTTTTACCCGACAATATGATGTAGTCGGTACCGTCGGCATACTTTATCCTTACATCGATAACTGAACCGGGAACAACATCGGAACCCAACCGTATGCAATCATAACGCAGCTCCCTTTCATCGGGTGCAGGCACAGCCTCAGCCAGCATTCCTTCTGTAAGATAAGTTCCCCTGCCCAGATCGATTCTGAGCGCTCTTCCTGCTACCTCCTTTGATGAGGACAGGATATCTTCCGGAACAGCATCTCCCGGAATATAAACAACAGCAAGCTCCTCCTCGCAGGGAATCAAACCCTTATGTACATCGCCCGAAAGGCATAGGACCGGTACAAGGTTGCTGTCATATGCCGCTGCACTTTCTGTGAGCTCCCCTATCTTATTTCTCAAAACCTCGACCTTGCTGTGACCGAACCATATCCCCGATGAAACGATCCCCGCGGTCACCACGGCTCCGACCGCAGCCTTGATCAAATTATTTCTCTGATTTTTACGCATAAATCCCCCTTGGCATAATTAATATCCGATTATGGTGACCTTTTCCCGAACGGGTGATGACCAGAATAGTTCGAATTGACAGAATTGTTTGACTTGTCTGTATTATATGTTCATTTGTCCTTATTGTCAACAGTTTTTTTTATATTTTTTCTCTATGCTTTTAAAACACGCTGGTGTACTATTATAATCAGCATTGATAAAAACCCGGAGGAACTGTTCATGACCGAAATAGAAAGACTGAAGGATATAGTTGTTAAGCTGCGCAGCGAAAACGGCTGCTCCTGGGACCGCGAACAGACTCACATGTCCTTGAAGCCCACCTGCATCGAGGAGGCCGCAGAGGTCATATGTGGAATAAACATACTGGACAAGACCGGCGATCCGACCAATCTCAGGGAGGAGCTCGGCGATCTTCTGCTCCAGGTCGTTTTCCATGCAGTTATTGCCGAGGAGGAAGGGCTGTTCACCTTTGACGACGTATGCAAAACCGTTTCCGACAAAATGGTGCGCCGCCATCCCCATGTATTCGAAGGAAAGCAGTTCGCATCCCGCGAGGAGTTTTACAATGCCTGGGCCGAGATAAAGAAGGCCGAGAAGGAAGGCCGCGAATGGGAGGAGGATTATCTTCCCGGTGCCTTCGACGAGGCAGACGCGCTGATAGACAGGGCAAGAGAACGTAAGGGATATAAAATGAACCGGGACTGTGAATGATCACAGCCCCGATTTTTTTGTACTTATTTACTTAGCTTCTGCGGTAAGGTGAACCGGTCCGCCGATCATGTTGCCGTTCTGGTCAACCGATCTGAATACGAACA
>CAJOQS010000298.1 GCA_905236925.1 uncultured Lachnospiraceae bacterium
TCCATCCTGCATCAACGACACACTCGCAGCTGTCCGATGAGGAACTGAAGGATCAGGGAATCAACAGAAACACGATCCGTCTTTCAATAGGAACGGAGCATATAGACGATATTATCGCGGATCTCGAAAAAGGATTTGCGGCAGTATGAGATAGTGATAAAATAAAAAAATAAAAGAATCAAAGAGGAGAATAGGACTATGGCAAACATTTACAAGGGAACACTCGGACTGATCGGAAACACACCCCTGGTTGAGGTGACGAATATCGAGAAGGAGCTCGGACTCAAGGCAACCGTTCTGGTAAAGCTCGAATATTTCAATCCTGCGGGAAGCGTTAAGGATCGTATCGCGAAGGCGATGATAGAGGACGCCGAGAAGAGGGGCGTGCTGAAGGAAGGGTCGGTCATCATCGAGCCCACCAGCGGAAACACCGGTATCGGACTTGCTTCCATCGCAGCAGCGAAGGGATACCGCATCATCCTGACAATGCCGGAGACCATGAGCGTTGAAAGAAGAAATATCCTGAAGGCCTACGGCGCAGAACTCGTTCTCACAGAGGGCGCAAAGGGTATGAAGGGTGCCATAGCCAAGGCTGAGGAGCTTGCAAAGGAGATCCCGAATTCCTTTATCCCCGGACAGTTCGTTAATCCTGCAAACCCTGCTGTTCACAAGGCTACGACCGGTCCCGAGATCTGGAAGGATACGGACGGAAAGGTAGATATCTTCATTGCCGGCGTAGGCACAGGCGGAACAGTAACAGGTACAGGCGAGTATCTGAAGGAACAGAATCCCAACGTAAAGGTCGTTGCTCTTGAACCTGCCGATTCTCCCGTCCTTTCTGAGGGCAGAGCGGGTGCTCACAAGATCCAGGGTATCGGCGCAGGCTTCGTTCCGGATGTTTTGAACACAAAGGTTTATGACGAAGTCTTCAAGGCTGCGAACGAGGATGCTTTTGCCACAGCCAAGCTCCTTGCGAGAAAAGAGGGCATTTCGGTAGGTATTTCTTCCGGCGCTTCACTTTTCGCGGCGATCGAATATGCGAAGAAGCCAGAGAACGCAGGCAAGACCATAGTTGCCCTTCTTCCCGACAGCGGTGACAGATACTATTCAACGGCACTCTTTACAGAGTAAGTCGACAGATCAGACCTCCAGATTTTTAAATGTAAAAATGCCTTTTTCCAAAACCAGAAAGCTGTGTCCGGAATTCTGTTTGGGTATGGATACCGATCCGGGATTTAAGAAGCGAATACCGGCACGGGTTTCATCGAGCGGTACATGAGTATGGCCGTAGATCATTACATCCCCTTCCTTCATAGGGAGGGGATTTTCTATGTTATAGTGATGTCCGTGTGTCAGATAAACGGTCTGTCCGCTGTCGGTCATTATAACGGCGTAGTCGGCCAGAACCGGGAACTCAAGGACCATCTGATCCACCTCGGCCTCGCAGTTGCCGCGTACGGACAGGATCTCGTTCTTAAGTCCGTTGAGCATTGCGATCACTTCCTTCGGCGCGTAATCCTTCGGAAGATCGTTTCTCGGACCATGATAAAGCAGATCGCCGAGAAGTATAAGGCGGTCCGCTTTTTCGGAATTGTATGCGTCGATCAGCTTTCTACAATAGTAGGCTGAACCGTGTATGTCGGATGCTATCAGCAGTTTCATATCTTACCTCGCGATGTGATCGATTTTCTTATTCAAAAACAAGCGAATACCTTCTGTGGTCACGCTCGACTCCCGCTATGGAGTGGGATTTTCTCGCGATCCCTTCAAACTCAAAGCCAAGTTTTTCTATCAGCATAAGGGAGGGGATGTTCTCGGGGAGGACATCGGCCTCTATTCTTTTTACACCGTAGTTTTCTCTGATAAGGGGGAGCAGGAACGATATTGCCTCATACGCGTAGCCCTGCCTTCTGTAATCTGCGTCGGTGCGATAACCCAGAGCACACCTGTGCCCTCCGTCCTCGGTCAGATAGGAGAAGCTGACATTGCCTATGATGTGATCCGGCTCGTCCTTTAAGAAAGTGTAATAGCGCACGCCGGACGAACGCAGGAACAGCTTCTGCTCCGCGGCGAGAGCCTGCTCCTGATAATCAAGGGTATAGAATTCGTCGCCGTAATGCCTGTCCCAGCGGGCAAAATCCTCGCGGTTGCGCGAAAAATAATCAAGTACGAGCGGAGCCATGCTCTCCTCGCCTGCGGTGAGGACCAGACGCTCGGTATTGTATGTGAAACGCATCCTGTTTTCAGTCGACTCCTCTCAGCTGTGTGTTGGGTATATTGGGCAGGACTGCCCGGCGGAAGCTTTCCATGGCCTCACGGGAAGGCGCCTTCAGACCCTCGGGATTTATCATGTCCTCCGATGACTTGAACTGCTGAAGGTAGTAGGCGGAAGCACCCTTTAGCCATGCTCCGATCTGGAGAAAATCCCGAAGCTCATGAATTCCTTCTACGACTGTAGTGCGAAATTCATACGGCGTATCGTGCTGCATGATAAGATCGACGGAGCGAAAGATACAGTCCATCGAAAAATCGCGGAGCCCTGCCGCTTTACCGTATCCGGAGGGGGAAGACTTGATATCCATCGCGACATGATCGACCATTTTCCGGTCCAGCATATCTTTGAGCATGTCCGGGTTGGTCCCGTTGGTATCCAGCTTTACCAGAAGCCCGATGGCGCGGATCTTTTCGATGAATCCCGGCAGATCGGAATTCAGTGTCGGTTCGCCGCCGGTTATGCAGACACCTTCGAGCTTTGCGGCCCGGGAGGCGAGTTCTGTAAGGACGGTCTCTTCTGAGATCAGGGGCTGCGAGGACGGGTCAAGAACAAGGGTCCCGTTATGACAGAAGGGACAGCGGAAATTGCAGCCTCCCGTAAATACGGTTGCCGCTATCTTCCCGGGATAGTCGAGGAGTGTGAGCTTGGCAAAGCCGTGTATCTTCATACCATCCCTCCCTTGTCCTCTTCCCTTCTTGCCGCCTTTTCGGCGCGGTTGCGCTCACGAAGCGATTTAAAGAAGATCTGAAGAATATCTGTGCATTCGTCTCTTAAAACACCGATCGTTGTTTCGACCTGATGGTTGAACTGCGGCATATGAAGTATGTCAAGTATGGAGCCGGCACAGCCCGCCTTCGGGTTCATGGTCCCGATCACAACACGGTCGATACGGGATTGCACAATGGCGCCGGAGCACATCTGGCAGGGTTCCAGGGTAACATACATCGTACAGCCCTCCAGACGCCAGTCTCCGAGCTTTCTGCTGGCCTGATCGATCGCGGTCAGTTCGGCATGGGCGAGCGTACTCTTGCGGGTGTTTCTACGGTTGTAGCCCCGGCCCACGACCCTGCCGTCACAGACGATGACACAGCCGATGGGGACTTCACCGAGTTTAAGGGCGTGTTCGGCCTGAACAAGGGCTTTTTTCATATATTTGGTGTCGGTATCCAGGCGTGCCGCCTCCCTTCGTTTTTTTCGTCATTACAGACCGGAAAGACCCGATCCGCATTTAAAAATAATTATATGACAAGCCCGGACAAAAGAGAAGACTATCGCGATAGAATTTTTCGGGTAATAATGTTAACCATTTTCAAGTCTACTGCTGTCGAAGGCAAAAAAAGTTTGAAAAAGCGTAATACTGCGCTGTTTTAAAGCGATGAAAGAGCGCGGGATATCTATATTTTGTGTTTACAATTATGCTCCGAAACTACATTTTGTGATTTTTTACCGCGCAAACAGTGATAATCTTTGACTTTTAGGGCCTTGCATGATAAGATATGTTGTAGTTGGGGGTCACACAACATACTAAATATAGATGAAGAGGAGAGCAAGAAATGAGGCAGCCTGCAAACATGTGCTATATTTACAACCTTATTCTGAACAACATGGGCAAAAGAGTTCTCGTCAGGGAAAACCACGGAAGAAACCGGTCTGACATTGCTGAAGGAGTTATTTCCGAAATGCATCCTCATGTATTCTGCGTGACTTACGATGGCGACCGTCCCGAGGCTGCGAAGCAGATTTCCTACAGCTACACGGATGTTCTTATCAAGGATGTTGAATTGGTTTTCTGAAAAAACAGGGGTTAACTTTTTTGAGATTATTGACGATATATTCCGTACAAAGGAGTGTATCGTCTTTTTTTGGCTTTTTTTATCAAGGAGGATAAACAAATGGCTATTAACGGGATCAACAATTCAGCTTCTGTAAACGCGACTTATGAGAATCTCACCGTGTCGGCTGAGATAACCAAGACCACGGCTTCGGCCTTTTCCGCAAAGAGCCCTGCCGCGGTATATGAAAAGGGCAAGGATGCCAACGAGATACCTGCCGATCACAAGATCGATTTTGAAACCTTAGATAAGCTCAAGGCCGATGCGGAAGAGCGTACGGCACAGCTTCGCGGCCTTGTTGAGAAGCTTCTGCTCAAGCAGGGCGGAACAATAAACAATTCACAGGGACTGGCGAGCGTTTTCAAAAAGCTCGAAGTCGATGAAGAGACCCGTGCGCAGGCACAGGAGGATATTTCCGAAGACGGATACTGGGGCGTTGAACAGACTTCCGATAGGATCGTTTCTTTTGCCAAGGCACTTGCGGGCGACAACGCCGAGCTTGCCGAGAAAATGTACGAGGCTGTAAAGGAAGGCTTCAGACAGGCCGGTATCGAGTGGGGAGAGGATCTTCCCGACATATCGAAGGAAACCATGGATGTGACCTATAAAAAGCTTGAGGAGTGGATCGAAAGCCTGGGCGGTCATGTGAATAAAGACAGTGATAACGGCGGAAACAGCTATGCGGCAGCAGGAGCGACCGCGACCACCACTACAGTCAAGGTGACCGCTTCCTACACCAGGGCATCGGTAAGCTACAACAGTGTCGACAGCATTACGGCAGCCGGAACCGCTCAGGAAGAAGAAAAGTAAGAATGGAGCTAAGAAGGGGACATCAGGTGATGCCCCCTCTTTTTTTCGTATTTTTTTACCGTTTATTTATGGACTAACACGTGTGCGTGTGATAGTGTGAAAAGTAAGGAGGAGCAGGGCATGGGATTAAAGAAGAGACTTGCGGTGGCCTTTGCTATAAGCATTTTTGTCCCTCTGCTGCTTACGTTTGCGGTAACGGCAGCCGTAATGGGAATGAACTACAGGGCCGAAAAGGGTATTATGGAAACTGAGAACGGGGAAAACTATATCGTCCGGAACGATTATTCCCAGCCCAGATTACAGCTTCCGATAGCGCAGACTTTGGTCATCATCGGACTTATCATTTTCCTGACCGCGCTGGTTTCGGTCGCATGGATATATCGCAGCCTGATCAAGCCGCTGAATGTCCTCAGAATGGCGACGGCAAACATGAAAGAAGGCAACCTGGATTTTACGATATCCGGCAATCCGGATGACGAGCTCGGACAGCTTTGTGAGGAATTCGAGGAGATGAGAGTCAGGCTGAAGGAGCAGATCGACGCCCGGATGAAATACGAGCAGGATACGGTCGAGCTCATAAGCAATATCTCACATGATCTGAAAACGCCTCTTACCGCCATAAAGGGATATGCGGAGGGCATCATCGACGGTGTGGCGGATACCGACGAGAAGCGCAGCAAGTATGTGAGGACGATCTATACGAAGGCGTCGGACATGTCCGTGCTTGTCGACGAGCTGAGCCTTTATTCAAAGATAGACAGCAACATTATTCCCTACAACTTCGGCAAGGTCGATATCAATGCCTACTTCCTGGACTGTGTTGAGGAACAGAGCCTGGACATGGAGGTCAAGGGTATCAAGCTTGATCTTGAGAGCGGCGTGGAGAACGGAACTCTGGTCAAGGCCGATCCCGAGCAGCTTCGCCGTGTTGTCAACAATATCATAGGCAATGCGGTCAAATATATGAACAAGAGCGACGGACACATAGGGATAAAGCTGGTTCCCCTTAAATGCTGTGTCCGCGTGGAAATAGAGGACAACGGCCCCGGTATCGCTCCGGAGGATCTGGAGCATGTATTTGAACGGTTCTACAGGGCCGATACGTCAAGGGGCACGAGAAAGGGAGGTTCCGGTCTGGGACTTGCCATTGTTAAGAAGATCATAGAGGATCACGGAGGAACTGTCGGAGCGAACAGTACACTCGGAAAAGGCAGCTGCTTTTTCTTTACTCTCCCGATCTATTCGGAGAACAACGTAAAGTGTGAAGAGATCGAAGACGCCGAGTACAGCGAGGTGTAACAGCACAGGAGGTTTAGGTCGTATGAAACAGAGAATACTCATTATCGAAGATGAATTGGAAATAGCTGAGCTTGAGAAGGATTATCTGGAGCTTTCGGATTTTGAGGTGGATATAGAGGGAGACGGCACAAAGGGTCTCGAGAAGGCGCTTGCGCAGGACTACAGCCTGATGGTGCTTGACCTCATGCTTCCCGGAACCGACGGCTTCGAGATATGCAAGAGGGTACGCGAGGTCAAAAACCTGCCCATCCTCATGGTTTCCGCAAAAAAGGATGACATAGACAAGATCCGCGGACTCGGACTCGGTGCAGACGATTATATGACCAAGCCCTTCAGCCCCAGCGAGCTTGTGGCACGTGTCAAGGCACATCTCGCCAGATATGAGCGTCTGATGGGTGCGCCGACCAAGAGCAATACTGTAATAGAGATACGCGGCATACGCATAGACAAGACGGCACGCAGAGTATTTATCAACGGCGAAGAAAAGCCGTTCACAACCAAGGAATTCGATCTGCTCACTTTCCTTGCGTCCAATCCGAACCATGTG
This sequence comes from uncultured Lachnospiraceae bacterium, assembly GCA_905236925.1. Classification (GTDB taxonomy): domain Bacteria; phylum Bacillota; class Clostridia; order Lachnospirales; family Lachnospiraceae; genus RUG11977. The sequence goes on from CAJOQS010000298.1 coordinate 6,764, forward strand.
TATTCCAAGGATGAGCTTTTCCGCGAGATATGGGACATGGAGTCCATAGGAGATATTGCCACGGTAACGGTACATATCAAAAAGATCCGTGAAAAGATAGAAGCGGACACCTCCAACCCTCAGTATATTGAAACCATCTGGGGTGTGGGCTACCGCTTCAAAGTCTGATTTTAAATTGTTTTTGTCATTCTTCGTCCCTGTTGCTGAAGAATGAACCGAAGATGGCGGAAAGTCCTTTCTTTTCGGGCTTCTTGGCATCGCCTCCGTCGCCTTCGTTTTCGGCTTTCCATTCCTCGTATTCCCTGTCAAGGTCGAAATCCTCTGCGGAGAATACACCGTTGGGGGCAATGGGTTCGCCGGTTTCGGGATCTGTCTCGGGAGTCTGTCTGTCGGTACCGGCAGGGGCTCCCTTTTTCTTCTTCTTGTTGCGGTTTCTTCTTGTTGAGAAGGTGACACCTGCACCGTCTCCGATGTTGTCGACGCGGATCTTGATGTTGGCGGCTTCATTTGCCTTCGGATCCTGATCGAAGACGTTCTCCTCATCCTTTCCGAGAAGGGCGGCCTGCTCGCCGAACTTCTTCTTTTCTTCGGCTTTTTTGCGGAGCTGGTCGAGCGCCTTCAGGTATAATTCGCTGTCATGGAGCTCTGTGAGGCCCTCCTTGACGCTTTCCTTGTTCTGGTCGAGAGTCTCCTGCTGAAGGTCTATCTCGGCGAGCATGTCGAGCATTTCCTGTTTGATGTGTGCCTTGGTTGCCTCGAGTATCTGCTTGAGATCCTCGAGCATGGTATCGGTATAAAGGGAAGCGGCGGCATGAACGTCGTCCGACTCCATCTTTGCCTTTGCGACAACCTGTGCGGCCTGCCGGTCCTGCTCGATCCTTGCGCGTTCACGGCTCAGTGTTGTGGCCTCATACTGGTCAAGCACTTCGTCGATGGCCTCGTTCAGCTGCTCAAGAAGCTCGAAAAGCTTGGATTTGGAAACGACGACGAGGTCGGGTGAATTGCCGTAGGGCTGGCACTTGGCGAACATTACATGTATATCTTTAAGAAGTTCTTCGATTCTGTCGGGCATAAAAACCTCTCTTTTGATCCATAAACACAAATTATAGAATACTACAAGACTATCTTATACCACATGTAGTACAAAAGCAAACGATTATTGTTGCGGTTTGACATATCTTTTGGTATAATACGGATGAGGCGGATCAGCCGTCTCAGTGAAAGTACAGGCAGGGATCATAGTGATGTTTCGCAATATCTTTAAGGATCTGCCTTTTTTTGATAAAGATGAAGGCAAATCTGTCATAGATCGTCTGAACATGGGCAGGCTCTACATATTCAACATTTTCGGATGTGTGGGCGTGCTTCTTCTTGCTTTGTTCCTTCGTCTGACCGGTCTGCATATTCTTCCGGCGGGTTATCAGAATTCCGCTCTTCCTGTATTTGCTGGTATCATGGCACTTTCTGCGGCCGCTGTTTTCTTTACGACCAGAACTCACAGCACAGAGCTTTTTGACAAGGTCTGTTACGCATATCTGTTTGTTTTTTCCGCCGCGATGTTCAGCTTTGCCTTTAAGACCCAGTATACCTCGGTTGCACTCGTGTGTGCGTGGGGGATCATGCTGGTTATCGGATGTCTTCCGGTCATAAGGCCCGATATTTTCGCGATCATCTGGGTGACTGAACTGATCCCGGTGGTGATCCTTGCCGTGGTAAGGCATTTTTCCGCGGAAAGCGTGACTGCGGTGGTCATCATTTCGCTGATGTCCTTCATGCTTTCAGTCGTTCTTTACGGCAATACCCTTCGAAAGCTTGATTACAAGCTGAGGCTGGATTCGGCCGTATCCGAAGCAGAAACGGATCCGATGACGATGCTCCTGAACCGGCGCGGACTCGACAGA
>CAJOQS010000299.1 GCA_905236925.1 uncultured Lachnospiraceae bacterium
GATATCCGCCGAGCGTATACACCGAGATGCCCAAGCTTCTCGAGAGGGCAGGCAAGTCCGATAAGGGCTCGATAACAGGACTCTATACGGTGCTTGTCGACGGCGACGATTTCAACGAGCCGATAACAGATACCGCAAGAGGCGTTCTTGACGGTCATATCATTCTTTCACGCAGTCTGGGCGCAAAGGGCCATTATCCCGCAATAGATGTTCTTTCCAGCATCTCCCGTGTAATGAGCGCGATAGTCAGTCCTGAGCAGAAGAAGCTTGCCTCGCGCATGAAGATGATCATGGCAACCTACAATGAGTCCGAGGATCTGATCAATATCGGAGCATACAAGGCGGGCGCGAACAAGAACATCGATTATGCGATCTCGAAAATAGACGAGGTCAATGATTTTCTGACACAGGAAACCGACGAGAAGTTCGCTTTTGAGGATACGCTGGACGCCTTGAGAGCTATCTTTGAGGAAGAGAATGAATGAAGAAGTTTTCGTTTGAACTTCAGGGAGTCCTGGAGATAAAGCAAAAGCTGGAAGGGCAGGCCAAGATCAACTTCGGCATCGCCAGAGCAAAGCTGACGGCCGAGGAGGAAAAAAGGGACGCGATCATAGCCCGGCGTGAGAGTTACCGGAGCATGCTCGCGGATAATCTTGGCGGAACCCTCAACATAAAAGAGATATCAAGGTGCGAGGAAGCGATAGACATCATCGAGGAACAGCTTTCGCAGCAGGAACTGATGGTAAGGCGCGCGGAGAAGCAGCTTGAACTTATGCGTTCACGACTGAACACGGTGATAATGGAACGCAAAACGATCGAAAAGCTCCGTGAAAAGAAATTCACGGATTATATGCGCGAGTACAATGACGAGGAGCGCAAGCAGATCGACGAGCTTGTCAGCTTCAGACATGCGATGGCCGATATTGAGGCTGCCGCCGAGGCTGAGTCCTAAAAAGAACAGAGATACAGAAAGCAGGTTTTCTTATGGCAAAGAAGGATAAGAAGAATGATCTTCCGGCCAATCCGGAGGAAGAGAGCATCATAAGCAAAATAGGAACCGGACTGATGATCGTATTGATCATACTTGTCTGGCTCGCTATTTTCGCACTTCTTGTGAAAATGGATGTCGGCGGGATGGGAACAGCCCTCCGGCCTCTGATCAAGGATGTGCCGGTGCTTAACCTTATACTTCCCGATGTTCCGGACGATGTCCTTATAAACGAGGAAAACTACCCCTACAAAAACATCAAGGAAGCGGTCGAGATCATAAAGGAGCTTGAAGCCAAGGTCGATCTGCTCGAGGATGAAAACGGACAGTACGCAAGGAAGATACTGGAGCTTCAGGCCGAGGTCGACAGGCTGAAGAATTACGAGGACGAATACGCGGCCTTCGAGGAGAGGGTAAAGCGTTTTGACGTAAATGTCGTGTACAACTCACAGGCACCCGAGATCGAGGAGTACAAGAAGTATTACGAGGAGATCAATCCCGAGACTGCAGCGGAGATATACAGGCAGGTCATCGAGCAGCTTGCGTATGACGACGCGATCAAGCAGAAGGCTCAGCTTTTAAAGACCATGAAGCCCGGCAACGCGGCCAAGGCTCTTGAAGAAATGACTGCCGACATAGAGTACTCATGCAAGCTCCTGCTCTGTCTGAAGACCGATGAGGCGGCGGCCATCATGGATAAGATGGACACCCTTTTCGTTGCGAGAATCATGCAGACCATGCACGATATGGACGAGGCATGGTACGAGCAGATACAGGCAAAACTGCTCCAGAACAAGTATAAGGAATAATTTAAAAAAAACACAATATGTTGTAATGTAAACCTCCGGTATAGCCGATATATTAATTGTGGGCGATAAAAAGCGCACGATCAATCTTATCGAAAGGAGGACATTAATGACTGCAACAGGAATTAATGTAGCGACTCTGCAGAGCGCGACAGGTTCCTTGGTATCAGTCAGTGTGAATCAGGTTTCGACATCAGCGAACGGAACCCTGAGCGATTCGTTCAAGCAGAAGCTCGCGAATGCTTCGGCAGAAATGAACAACCGCACTCAGGAGCCTGCCGCAGCAACAGCCGGAACACAAAAAACTGAATACAGCAAGGAACAGGTCAAGTCAAACGCAGCTGACGAGCCTAAGGCAAAGAACAATGCCAAGGCGGACGAAAGCACCGGTACGGAGGCAAAGGCATCGGTCGATGACAAGGGACAGGTTCAGACGGATCCCAAGACCGGAAACGCCGACCAGACAAAGGTGACTGATCAGAACGGGGAGACAGAAAATGTAGTCTCAACCGGAAAGATTACGGAGAGCGCCGATGAGGACGAGCTTCTCGGAGCACTCGAAGTTCTCTCGACTCTGATAGCACAGATAGCCGAAATCCTTCAGAGCTCAATGGAAGAGCTTCAGACGAAGATGACCGAGCTTCAGATGATCCCCGCGGAGCTTACCGAGAACTCGGGTGTAGCCAGACTGGTACTGAACATGAACGGCAAGAATGATCTTTCGGATCTTCTGGTTGACCAGGGAATGCTCGACAGTCTCAACGAGATCAAGGACATGATTGCTGAAGTGCTTACGGAAGCCGGAATGACCACCGAGGAATTCCGGACGGTCACCGAAGACGATTCCTTCAAGGAGCTTCTTGAAACAAACGGCATCGTCAGGAAAGAAGACATCATGCCCCGCTTCGAAGCTGAAGAGAGCACCGGGATCGATGAAACACAGGAGATCGGAAAAGACGGTGGCTTTGAGGTAAAGATCTCAAAGAGCGGCTTTGAAGAAGAGGAAAGCAGCAACAGCAGCAGCGGTTCTTTTGCAAATGACAGCGAGGAAGAGGATGCTTCGGCAGGAATCACCGCCAACAGGAGCGAAAAGCAGGTCAGGACCGTAAAGACCGTTGAAACGACAGCCACTGCGAAAGACTTTGTCACCGGACTTGAGAATGTGATGAAGACCGAAACGATCGAGGTACCCGGAATCGAGGGAAGGATCGAGGTCAGAGAGGTAGTTTATCAGCTCGTTGAAGCCGTTAAGGTTCAGATATCTCCCGACAACACAAGCCTTGAGATGAGTCTTAATCCCGAGAATCTCGGAAAGGTCAATCTCAACATCACCTCAAAGAACGGAGTTATGACAGCCCAGATCACAACCCAGAACGAGATTTCCAAGGAAGCACTTGAATCTCAGCTGCAGACCCTCAAGGAAACGATCGAGGCTCAGGGAGTCAGGGTTGACGCGATCGAAGTCACGGTTGCCGCGTATACCTTTGCTGACAGCAAGAATGCCGAGTCTGACGCTCAGGGACAGAAACAGGAAAACGGAAAGAACCGCAACAAGGGCATCTCTTCCGTAGGAAACGATCTCCCGTCGGTTGACGAAGCGGAGCGCATCAGACAGGAAGTGCTCGAGCAGACAGGAAGCACGGTAACATATGTAGCGTAAACAAGCTAAGAACGGAGATTTAAGATGAGCAATAAAACAGGCCTTGTGGCGGATGTCACAAACGGAGTTTTGAACTACACTGCTTCGCCCGAAACCACCAGCAAGGATAAATCGAAGGGCGGAGAGCTTGGCAAGGACGCGTTCCTTCAGCTTCTGGTATGCCAGATGCAGAATCAGGATCCGTTGGAGCCCAGCGACAACACCGAGTACGTTTCACAGCTCGCTCAGTTCTCTTCACTTGAACAGCTCCAGAATCTCTCATCCGAATCCGAGAAAGCACAGGCGCTTACGCTTGTCGGAAAATATGCGGTACTTGAAGTTAAGGATTCGAACGGAAAGGTTTCGTATCCGGAAGGAAGGATCGATTTCGTAAACATGACCGGAGGCAAAGTAAAGCTCTCGGTAAACGGATCCATCTACGATTACGAAAATCTCTACACTGTAGTCGACGATCAGTACTACGACGAACAGAATGAACAGGAGGAAACAACTGATGGCACCGAATATCATCAATAATTTTCCTTCAATCCAGCAGATGACCGAGCAGCTCAAGAGCTCGGAGAAATCATCACAGGTACAGCAGCTTCACGGAAAAAGCTTTGAACAGATACTCAACGAAAGAACCGGTTCGGGTTCTGAGCTCAAGTTCTCAAAGCACGCAAGCATGAGGATGCAGACAAGACAGATCGATCTCACAGAGAATCAGTGGGAAAGACTTGAAGGCGGAGTTGAAAAAGCCGGAGAGAAGGGAATCAGGGAATCACTTGTAATGGTTGATAATCTGGCCTTTATAGTAAATGTCAGCAACAACACGGTGATCACGGCAGTCGGAGAAGGAGAAGACAAGATCTTCACCAATATCGACGGTGCGATAATAACTTAATAAAAGAACAGCTAAGTAAGAACCAAAACCGCCGGACCTTATGGAGGCGGAGACAGCCGAATGCCAGAAGCTGTCGTGGTTCACCATCCAGGAGGTACAATACTATGATGCGTTCGTTATACTCAGGTGTATCGGGTCTTAAGGTACACCAGACTAAGATGGATGTAATTGGTAACAACATTTCTAACGTTAATACCGTAGGATTCAAGTCCAGTTCGGTAAACTTTTCAGATATTCTTTATCAGACAACGAGCAGCGCTTCGGGCCCCAATGCCTCAACCGGTACCGCAGGTATCAACGCAAAGCAGATAGGTCTCGGTTCCAACGTTGCATCGATCTCGACAACCGTTTCGGTTTCGGGCGGATCCCAGAGAACAGACAATGCTCTTGATATCATGATCGAAGGCGATCAGTTCTTCATCGTTAACAACGGCAAGCAGAACTATTTCACACGTGCGGGTGCTTTCACCGTTGACGCTAACGGCGTTCTCTGTAATGCAGCCGGCTGTAAGGTAATGGGATGGCAGGTTGATACAAACGATCCCACCAAGTGCGTTCAGGATTCTGTTTCCGAGCTCCGCGTAATGTCTCCCGCTACACAGTTCATCGAGCCCGAAGCTACGACCAATGTTTATGTAAGCGGAAACATCGACTATAAGGATACCCAGCTCACCACCGATACCGGTAAGACCACTACCATGGCCTTCTACGACAAGCTCGGACAGAGCTACATGGCAGTTCTTAAGATCAAGCAGAGCGATGAGCTTCCCAATGCCTACAAGGTAAGCATTACCAACATCCTTGATTCAAAGGGCCAGTCGATCTTTGTAACCAAGACCGAGGATCCTGATACCGGTGAGATCACATACTCGTCATCTGCGATCACCAGCTTCACCTTCGGAAATGAAGGCGATGAAGTATCGGCAACCGTTGAGGAAGACGGCTCCGTTACGATCGATATGGAAGGCATTGACCTCGTATTCAGCGCAGAGACCGGTAAGTTCTCCTATATCGGTGCTGAAGGCGAAGGCGGCAAGAGCATTACCTTCAACGTTACCGCAGATCCTTCTCCTTTCCCGGAGAAAGGTATCGATGTTGATTTCTCGTCAATGACCATGTACGCAAGCAGCGGTTCTTCAAGCTTCTCATGCTCGAGAGGATCTCTTGAGGGCCAGGGCGCCGGCGCTCCCAAGGGCGAGATGTCCGGCATCAGCGTAGATACATCGGGACGTATCTACGGAACCTATGACAACGGCGACACCAAACTCCTCTGCCAGATCGCGGTTGCAAGCTTCGCAAACCCCGCCGGCCTTGAAGCTGTCGGCAACAACCTCTTTGCAGCAACCATGAACTCGGGTGATTTCAACGGTGTCGGAGAAGATATCTCTGCTAACGGCGGCAAGATGAATACCGGTGTTCTTGAAATGTCAAACGTTGACCTTTCAACAGAATTCACTCAGATGATCACGACACAGCGCGGATTCCAGGCAAATTCGAGAACTATCACTGTTTCGGATACTCTGCTTGAAGAGCTGATAAATCTTAAGAGATAATTTAACTGACTGATCCGGGCCAACGTTTTTCAGTGACGTTGGCCCTTGGATTATCCGAAGGAGACATATGATAGACGTAA
>CAJOQS010000300.1 GCA_905236925.1 uncultured Lachnospiraceae bacterium
AGAAACCTGAAAAGAAGAGGTCTGCATATCGTTCCCGCGGTAAACGGGTGCCTCGCTGCCCTTCTGTATCTCGATCGATATTGTCCCGGAAACGCATTCGACCGAAACATCAATACTTTCGCCGGATGCCATCTCCATATCGTGAGTGCAAGTGGTGTTAAGCGTGTCAAAAACTACATCAAAATGATCCGCGTCCCCTGTCCTGCTGCCGTCGAAAGCGACCTTCTTGCCGCAGGCGCAGAGCATGATCAGAACAACAGCTGCTGCTATGCCCAGAATAAACTTCTTTCCCCTCATAAACAGCCAGTCCTCCTTTTGCCGACAACGTGCCGGCAAAACTATTATAGCCTCTTTCGGGCAGAATGGCAAATGCCTTGCAAACCGCATGAAATGGGGCTATATTAACGTAAGCGAGGCTACCGGGAAGGGGGCATAAGGTCACATTCGGGGAGTGCCTTGAAAAATTAGGGAAAACGGGTTATAATAAAAGAAGCGTATTTATGTTCTGCGTGTCCGAAGACACGCAGTTTGTGCGTTTAATCAACGGAGGAATGAACAATGCCTGAAATGAGTACAAAGTATGTACCCGAGCACAAGGGAGAAGTTAACTACAGCGAGAAGATTCTTAAGCTCGCGCAGAGGATCACCGACAGGATCGGTCACAAGGTAACTACCGACGATCCGGAGTATTGGGGACTTGCCTGCGTCATCGATGACGAGATCGCGGATGTGGCGCTGACCATGAAGGTCCGCAAGCATTACACATTTGCTCAGCTTTGCAAGATGAATGCGATAACCCCCGACAGGGAAGCCCAGTTCCAGGAGCTTCTTGACAAGATGGCCAGGATCGGAATCCTGGAATATGACTACGGCGATAAGTATACCAAGGACGGCCCTATCCCCGGCACAAGCCGTGAGCCCAAGGACCGCGAATACTGGGTACCGCTTTTCGTTCCCGGTTCCGCCGAGTATACGAATATGAATCTTGAGAATCTCGACAGGCATCCCGAGCTGGCGATGTTCTTTGAGCGAATGACTTATCTTCCCCTTGCGGGGATCACACAGCTGGTACCTCCCGGAGGCGCCGGAATAGGAATGCATGTTATTCCTGTCGAGAAGGCGATCTCCATGGAGAACGGCACAATAGATATTGAGCATATTTCCTACTGGCTGAAGCGTTATGAAGGACATATCGGTGCTTCTATCTGCTCCTGCCGTGTAAGCCGTAAGAAGATCGACGAGGGCTGTGCCGACGATTTCAACGACTGGTGTATCGGTGTCGGAGACATGGCCGATTACTGCCGTGAGACCGGACGCGGACATGACATCACCTATGACGAGGCGATGGCGATACTGAAGCGTGCCGAGGACAACGGCTTTGTTCACCAGATCACCAATATCGACGGTGAAGGCAAGATCTTCGCGATCTGTAACTGTAATGTCAAGATATGTAACGCGCTTCGCACATCGCAGCTTTTCAACACCCCCAACATGTCGCGTTCGGCTTATGTTGCAAGGGTTGAGAAGGAAAACTGTGTTGCATGCGGACGCTGCGTTGAATACTGCCCCGCAGGTGCTGTCAAGCTTGGACAGAAGCTGTGCAAGAAGGACGGAACCGAAGTTGTTTATCCCAAGGTTGAGCTTCCTGATGCGACAAAGTGGGGCGAGGACAAGTGGGATGAGGATTACCGCGACAACAACAGGATCAACTGCTACGATACCGGTACAGCTCCCTGTAAGACTGCCTGTCCCGCGCATATCGCGGTTCAGGGCTATCTGAAGAAGGCGGCGCAGGGCAAGTATACCGAAGCGCTCGCTCTCATCAAGAAGGAGAATCCTTTCCCTGCTGTCTGCGGAAGAATCTGCAACAAGCGCTGTGAGGATGCCTGTACAAGAGGAACGATCGACCAGGCGGTTTCGATCGATGCGGTCAAGAAGTTCATCGCCGAGCGCGACCTTAAGGCCGAGACCAGATATATCCCCGAGATCGTTGTGGCTTCCAATATGGGAAGATGGAAGGAAAAGGTTGCCATCATCGGAGCGGGTCCCGCGGGTCTGTCATGTGCCTTCTTCCTTGCACAGATGGGTTACTATCCTACGGTATTCGAGAAGAACGAGAAGCCCGGCGGAATGCTCCGCTACGGAATTCCTTCCTATAAGCTTGAAAAGGATGTAATAGACGCTGAGATCGAGGTTCTTAAGGAAATGGGCGTCGAGATCAAGTGCGGTATAGAAGTTGGCAAGGATGTTTCACTTGACTATCTTCGCAAGGAAGGCTACAAGGCATTCTACATCGCGATCGGATGCAGCGGCGGAAGGCTTCCGGGCGTTCCCGGCGAGGATGCTGAGAATTGTACTACAGCGGTAGACTTCCTCAGGATCGCCAATGAGGGCAAGCAGAAGGTAACCGGAAAAACCGTTGTTATCGGCGGCGGTAATGTTGCCATCGATGCGGCAAGAGTCAGCGCGAGAAGCGGTGCTTCATCAGTCGAGATGCTCTGCCTCGAGTCGCGTGATATCATGCCTGCAACAAAGGAAGAGGTTGCCGATGCGGAAGCCGACGGTGTTAAGGTCAGCTGCGGATGGGGACCCAGGGAGGTCGTTGTCGAGAACGGACGCGCCAAGGCGGTTGTATTCAAGAAGTGCCTAAGCGTATTTGACGACGAGCACCGTTTCAGGCCTCAGTATGACGAGAACGATACAATCACTGTTGAAGCCGACAATATTATCTTCGCGATCGGACAGGCTATCGTCTGGGGCGATCTGCTTAAGGGAAGCAAGGTTACATTCGGCCGCGGCAACGGACCTGTTGCCGACAAGCTCACCTACCAGACCGAGGAGCCCGATATCTTCGTAGGCGGCGATGTATTCACCGGACCTAAGTTCGCTATCGATGCGATCGCTCAGGGACATGAGGCTGCTGAATCACTCCATCGCTTCGTTCAGCACGGTCATATGACCATCGGACGCAACAGGAGACAGTTCATCGAGCTTGACAAGAAGAATATTTCGGTTCCTTCATACGACAACTCGTCGCGTCAGGTAGCTTATTCACAGAAGGATGTGGATGCGAAGGGCTTCAAGGATTACCACGGAACACTGACGGAGGAGCAGGTTAAGATCGAGACCGCAAGGTGTCTCGGCTGCGGTGCTTCCGTTGTTGACGAGAACAAGTGCATAGGCTGCGGTATCTGTACGACCAAGTGTGAGTTTGACGCTATAAAGCTCCATCGTGAGCATCCCGAGTGCAGCACAATGGTCAAGGCCGAGGACAAGGTCGGAGCGCTTCTTCCCTATGTTCTGAAGCGTGGCGCCAAGATCGCATTCAAGAAGAAGAAATAAGGTGTCTAGTGTGAAAAATCGCACACTAACATTACCAGGAGCTTGTATACGTAAGTGTGATTTTTCATCACAGCACGATTTGTGCCGAAACACAAATCGCGCTCTCGCATTCCGTGCCTTTGGAATGTGAAGCACATTTGTGGGCACGGAATGGAGAAGTTTATGCATGAATTAGGTGTGGTTTTTTACATCGTCAAGGATGTAAAAAAGGTTGCCGAGGAGAACAAGGTTGAAAGGGTCAATTCCGTGACCTTACAGCTTGGCGAGGTATCCACTGTTGTTCCCGAACTTCTGCAGGACTGCTGGAAATGGGCTGTCGAGAAGGAGGAGGGACCGATCCACGGCGCGGGACTGATCGTCGAGCAGATCGACGCGATGACCTATTGCGAGGACTGCAAGAAGCAGTATCCGACTGTGGAATTCGGAAAAACCTGTCCTCATTGCGGAAGCGAAAATACATATCTCCTTACCGGCAACGAAGTCGCCATAAAGGAAATAGAGGCTGAGTAGTTTTAACCCGGTCGGAATAATATCCGACCGGGTATTCAAAAATAAAAATCAAGGAGGGTTAGTGTTATGGCAAAGTATGTATGCAGTGTTTGCGGTTACGTTCATGAGGGCGACGAGGCTCCCGAGAGCTGTCCCGTATGTCATGCTCCCGCATCGAAGTTCAACAAGCAGGAAGGTGAGCGTACCTGGGCTTCCGAGCACGTTGTAGGAGTTGCACAGGGCGTCAGTCAGGATATTATCGATGATCTCCGCTCCAACTTCACCGGAGAGTGCTCCGAGGTAGGTATGTACCTTGCAATGTCAAGGGTTGCATTCCGCGAGGGATATCCCGAAATAGGACTGTATTATGAGAAGGCAGCCTATGAAGAGGCCGAGCACGCTGCCAAGTTTGCAGAGCTCCTTGGCGAGGTAGTTACTCCTTCCACAAAGAAGAACCTCGAACTCAGGATCGAGGCAGAAAACGGCGCAACCACCGGCAAGACCGATCTTGCAAAGCGCGCCAAGGCCGCTGATCTCGACGCTATCCACGATACCGTTCATGAGATGGCAAGGGATGAGGCAAGACACGGCAAGGCATTTGAAGGACTGTACAACAGGTATTTCGGGAAATAAACAGTTCCAGAGGGAAACAGGGTGAATCGAGTAATATTATTCTTATCCGTATTATGCGCGGCAGTTATCTTATCCGCCTGCGTCAGCAGCAAAGATGCCGGGAATGATACGGATCGTTCACAGCCTCTGTTCTATGATGAAGAGGCCTGTGTCAGCTATGGGTATAGGGTTGATGGCAGATACTTGTCCGTTTATGACGGACAGGTATTTGTTCCAACGTATCTGAACGGAGTTAATATGGGCTCGGGATGTCCGGGGTATTTTCCGGGTGAGCTGGCCATAAGCAAGGAGTCGTACAAGCGCTGGTTTGAACAGATCGCGGCCATGAACTGCAATTGTGTCCGTACCTATACAACGATGATGCCCTGTTTCTATGAAGCTCTCTATGAGTATAACAGCAATTCGGAGCATAAGCTGTACCTGCTGATGGGTACGTGGTATGACGAAAACATCCTGCTTGATACATACGATGCCTATGAACTGCTGGATGAAGCCGTAGATGAAGCAAAGAGAATGGTAGACATCATCCACGGCAACTTCGCGATAGAACAGAGAACGGGTGAGGCCTACGGCACATATATTACCGACGTCTCGGATTATGTGATGGGATGGATACTCGGAATTGAATCCGAAGCGGAATTCATCGGAGGAACGAACGAGAAACACCCGGAAATAACCGCTTATGACGGTTATTATTTCGAAGTCGCAAACAGCGACGCATTCCACGCATTTCTATGTGAGCTGGCCGACTGTACGGTAGCGTATGAGACAGAAAAGTACGGGATACAGCGCCCCGTGAGCTGGACCAACTGGCCTCCGGCGGATGCTCTTTCTCATGCGGAAGGACCGAGCCCCGGTGACGATGCGGTCTCCATCAATGTGGAGATTATTAAGGCAAAGGACACTTTTATTCCCGGAACCTTCGCCAGTTACCACATCTATCCGTATTATCCGGACTTTATGATGCTTGATGAAGCATATATAACGCATACTGACGGGCTGGGGAAGATCAATACCTACGAGGCGTATCTGCAGGATCTGATGTCAATTCATTCCATCCCTGTGCTCGTTGCGGAGTTCGGCGTTCCCACCTCCAGAGGCTGCACACATGTCAATAAGTACACGCACTATAATCAGGGACATATCGAGGAGACGGAACAGGGAGAGTATCTCGCGGATATGGCGCAGAACATATATGACTGCGGATATGCGGGAGGTCTTGTTTTCACATGGCAGGATGAATGGTTCAAGCCTACCTGGAACACGAGGGATTACAGCGATTCGGATCGAAGGGTCTACTGGAGCGATACCGAGACAAGTGAAACGAGTTACGGCCTGCTTTCCTTCGATCCGGGCGAGGAAAGAATGAAAGTCCTGATCGACGGGAATTTTGAAGATTGGGAAAACGAGAGTCCGCTGGTCAGAGAAGAAGGAAACGGGGCACTGTCAGTGTATGCGCAGCATGACGAAAGGTTTTTGTATCTGTGTGTACGGGGGACGGGCTTTGATCCGTCGAATGAGCGAGTGGTGATACCCATAGATGTGACACCGCTGTCAGGAAGTTACGAGTATGACGGGCGCACTTTCCAGAGAAAGTCCGACTTTGTGGTAGAACTGAACGGCAGGGAAGATACTGCGGTATTGGTTCACCGGTATTACGACCGCTATGCCTTCCTCTTCGGGCCATACGATGATGAGATGGATCTGACCGGATATGACGACCGTGAGACGGATGCCTTCGTACCGGTCTATCTGAGCCTGAACAGGGCAAGGATACGGCCTGACACCGGAACGAAGTTCCCTTCTGATCGCATGGATACCGGCCATTTGAATTATGGAAACGCATCACCCGAATCCGATGATTTTAATTCTCTTGCTGATTTTATATACGGAGATGACTTCGTGGAATTGAGGATCCCCTGGGGTGTCCTCGGCTTCCGTGATCCCAGCACCCGGGAGGTGGAGGGGGATTTCTGGGCGGCAGGACAGAACTACGGCCTCTATGTGGATTGCATCTATATCGGGTTGTCCCACGATGAACGCACGAATTCAATGACATCGTATACCTGGGATATATGGGACATTCCCGTTTATCATGAGAGATTGAAGAAATCCTACGACATCATAGGAAACAAATTTGCCGAACTCGCCGCTAAATGGCGCGCGGAACGGCAGCAGGATTGACTTATAAAGAAAAGTGTGTAATAATTGATTATATTTGGAGATCGAGTGAATGACCGAAGGTGAAAAACTGTTCAGGGTGAAATTCAGATTACCCATTGATCACAGCTTCGACGGAAGCCCGGAAAAAAAGCACCATCACGTCATTGAAATAGCGATTGAGTTTGTGTGCCCGGAGGATACGGAGCTTTTTTCATCCGTGAAAGGAGCCGAACAAAGCGCAAAAGAAGTTCTCGATATTTACAGGAACAAGTTCCTTAATGAATTCGAGGAATTCGGCAATAACACAACGATCGAAAACGTCGGTGAGGTTCTCTTTAAAAAGCTGTATCCGCTTTTTAAGGAAAAACACCGTGACATTATAAGATTTGAGATCAGCGAAACACCATTAAGAGTCTATGCGATAGTTACAGAGACCGAATAACCAGGAAACACTATGAACAGAAACACAGCAGTAATAATAGTTTCATATCTGCTCTGCCTGGTTCTTGCCATCGGAGTATCTCCGGCAAGAACAGTCAGGGCTGAAGGTGTTTCTGTAAATATTGACGGAGATTCATCGGAATGGCCCGAGGAACAGGGCATAGAAGGAACAGACAATTACGTTGATTCGTGGAATGCCGCATATGACAGTGACCATATTTACATAAGGTATCAGGGAACATCGTCATCGCAATGGGATTATAACTACGCGAATACAAATTATAAGATCACCGTTTCCGGCAAGAACGGAGTGACCCGTGAGTACTGTGTCGTTTATAACTGGGATGAGGGCCAGACCTGTACCGTAAGAAACACGTCCTGGCAGGAAATGGA
>CAJOQS010000301.1 GCA_905236925.1 uncultured Lachnospiraceae bacterium
CCTCGATGGGCTTTGCTACCAGATGCTTGAGTCCAAGCTCCTGTACCTCTGCCATGGTATCGTGGTCGCACAGCGAGCTCAGCATGACGATCCGAAGTCCCGGATCACGCTTTAAAAGCTCCTTCGCAGTTTCGATTCCGTCGATACCGGGCATGATGATATCAAGCGTGATAACATCCGGTTTAAGTTCTTCGACCATCTTTATTCCGTCTTCGCCGTTCTTGGCATGGCCGGCCACCTCATATCCCTTCGGCTCCACTATATCGGCTATCTCTCTGGCAATAAACGGTGAATCATCGATAATCAGCACTTTTTTCATACGTCGGTACCCTTTCCCTTCCGGCTGCCGTCTTCATTCGGCAGAACTTCATAATTCATAACAAAATCAATCTTACCCTGATCGGAAAGGAACGATGTCTGAACCTTATGATCGTAATCCTTTTCCGCGGTCTCCCTGTATGCTCCCCTGATCAGTACAGGTATGATAAATCTTGAAGCTTTTCCTATCTCGTTATTTATCCTCGAAATCAGTCTCCCGTAGAAGATATTCATGTATTCCTTGAAATACGCTTCACGGTCGGTCTTGGAGAGTTTTGCGCCCCTGCTCATTTTATCGATAACTGTTTCGACAAATTCCGCAGGGAACTGTAAAACGGTCTTTGACCTGAAAACTCCGTCGGATAATACAACGACCGAAACAGGATCATCAATTCGTTTCTTGATCGTCGGAGGCGGTTTCAGCTGAATCCCGGTCAATTGCTCGGTGACGGAGGGATATACAGAATCGACCGTATCTTCGACAAAGCGGTCATTGATTCCTATGGTGGTTCCCTCCTTTATTTATCGTTTCCGTTCAGGAAACGCATCTTGGCACTGTCCTTGACTTCGGGCTTGGGCGCTTCAACAGGACGCATGGACTTAGCCACGTTGTTAAGCGACTGAGTCATGTTGCCTTTGCACATATTACAGAACCTTCCGGTCAGGATATTGGCTCCGCAGCGCTCGCACTCGATACCAACAGCAGACCCTTCCGCGAAAGTCAGGCGCTCCTCGCGGACCCACTGCTTGATAAGCTTAACCGAAACCTCGGTTTCTTCAGCTACCTTAGAAATATTCGCGCCGGGATTGTTATGGATAAAATCCTTGCATATCTGGAATTTCTCCTCACGTGCAGCCATGCATGAAGGACACGCAGGCGTGGTACTTCCGAGATAATTGAACAATTTTCCGCAACCGGGACAAGATCTGACTTCCATTTCTACCTCCTCTTAAAAAATACGGTCACAGCCGCATCTGATTCCTTGATGTATACCCCACTGGTGCAGCAGGCCTGTCTAATATGTACATCCCATTGCCGCACTCAGTATGCCAACCGTTGAAACACCTGCTTCAAGCAGGGCATTGGTGCAGCACTCCATTGTAGCTCCTGTAGTATATATATCGTCAACCAGAAGGACTTTTCTGAACCTGCCGCTGATAAGATCATGTGAGTAGCGTGACAGATCGCATGTAAAAGCATCCCTGAGGTTGTCCGTTCTGGAACCGGCGTCCAGAAGCTTCTGCGCACGTGTTTTCTTTGTACGCAAAAGAAGATCGTTGACCGCTCCGATTCCGAGAATCACACTCAGCCTGTCGGTTATCAGCTGAGCCTGATTGTAACCGCGCTTTCTCATTTTTGAGGGATGGATCGGAACCGGGACCATGATATCCGGAGCAAAAGCCCTGACGCGCTCCGAACACAGCTCATATGCCTTTGCGGCAAAGAAGTCCGCATTCTCGGCAAGTCCGCCGAACTTCAGATCGCTCATGGCCTTCCGGGTCGCCCCGTCATACATCAGCGCCGAAAACCCGACACTGTAATGATGTCCTTTGCCGGTACACTCGTCACAGTATTCCCCCGTTTCGTCCTCAAGCTGTCTCCCGCATTTGAAACAATGCGGACCCCTGACCGGCCTGAAGCTGTCCGAACACCGCCCGCAGACGAGCATCTCGGGAGATATGACATCCCCGCAGCCCGGACATTTTCTCGGATAGATCATCCGAAAAAGCTCATTATACAAATAGTGCTTCCCCAATTCATTATTGATATATTTCTTCTCGATTATGATTGTACAACAAATTTTTTGATTTTGCACTATTATTTTGTCAAATTTTCTAATTTTTTGCCAATTTCCCTCAGGATTCTTTCATCTCGTCTATTCTGTTCATCAATCCTGAATACCGCTTTATCTCATTTGCATTTCTAACCATGACCTCGACTGCTTCCCTCCTGCCGACGATCGTAACGCACTTTTTTGCCCTTGTAACAGCGGTATACAGCAGATTCCTGTTCATCAGCATGGACGGTCCCGAAAGCAGCGGCAGTACTATCGCGGGGTACTCGCTTCCCTGCGATTTGTGGATCGTGACCGCATAGGCAAGCTCAAGCTCGTCAAGCTGCGCGAAGGGGTAATCCACGAGCTTTCCGTCGTCAAAATCGATTTCCGCGGTTTCCGCATAGGCATTGATGCTCCTGATCACGCCGCAGTCACCGTTAAAGATACCCGTCCCGCTTTCCACAAGGTATCCCTTTGAATTCCTGGTTTCCCATTCGGTCTGGTAATTGTTCCTGATCTGCATGACCTTATCACCTTCGCGGAAGATGACGCCATGGCTTTCCTTCTCTGCCTTGCCCGCCGCGGGCGGATTCAGATACTGCTGAAGCACCGCATTCAGCCGCTCCACGCCGAGCTCGCCCTTTCGCATCGGTGTGAGCACCTGAATGTCGAAGCTCCTGGCGCCCACATATTTCGGAAGCTTATCCCGGACAAGCGAGACAACAGTTCCTGCCACGCTCTCCTGATCATCCCTCGGCATAAAGAAGAAGTCGTTGCTCTTGTTGTCGAGCTTTGGAAGTTCGCCCCTGTTGATCATATGCGCGTTGACTACGATATCACCGGTGAGGGCCTGTCTGAAGATCGTGTTGAGACTGACCACGTTAAAGGCTCCCGAATTGATTATGTCTCTGAGAACGTTGCCCGGTCCCACGCTCGGAAGCTGGTTCACATCGCCGACCAGAATCAGCCTTGTTCCGACCGCCACCGCCTTCAGCAGTGCGTGCATCAGCGAGATATCGACCATTGACATCTCATCTATGATCACAACATCGGCCTCCAGAGGATTGCCTTCATTGCGGTCAAAGAAATGACCCGTATCCTCCGTTACCTTCAGCTCCAGCAGACGGTGTATCGTCGACGCCTCCTGTCCGGTTGTCTCAAATATCCTTTTCGCGGCTCTTCCCGTAGGTGCCGCCAGGAGAACATCAAGCTTCTCTCTTTCGAACAGCTTTATTATCGCTCTGATCGTGGTCGTCTTACCCGTTCCCGGGCCTCCGGTAAGAACGAAAACACCGTTTTGTGCCGCTCCGGCCACAGCTTCCTTTTGCAGGGCGTCAAGCTCG
>CAJOQS010000302.1 GCA_905236925.1 uncultured Lachnospiraceae bacterium
AGAAGACAGATTGGAGAACTTATGAAAGAAGCCAAAAACGAGATCTTTATAATCCTGCTGGTGTCGGTTGCCTGCATAGGGCTTACCGGTGAAAGCTTTCTGATGGGATGGGAATTCTGGGTTCCCCCTCTTATCATAATAGGAACAATATCGCTTTGGGTCATGTATATCGCGCAGAAGCCGGAGTTTTCGGTACGCAAGCCCTATTATTTTGTATTCGCAATGCTCGCGGTGCTCTTTCACGGTGTTCATGAGACAAGCTTCTTTGATGTATCGCTTGTCGTGATCCTTGTCATGGTAGGATTCTCGCTTTTTGACAGCCTGTACATGATGAACACGATCCTTGTGGAATTCTTCATTATCATGGCGATACAGTTCCGGCTTGCGGCAAACGGTTCGGGGATAATGGCCGATCCGCTTACTGTTTCGAGGATCGCGCTTCACATGGCGATAGTCATTCTTTCGTATGTTTGCAGTGTCAGAGCGATCAACAACAGGCTCGAAAGCTATGAACAGGACGGTCTCAAGGATGCAAAGCTCGAGGCCAATGAGTCGGATATGGAGGACTTTCTCTCGAATATCTCACATGAGCTTCGTACGCCCGTCAACGTAGTGAACGGAATGTCCGATCTTCTGCTCAAGAAGGAATCCGGAGAAGAGGTCTATTCGATCAAAAGCGCGGCTATCAGGCTTGCGTATCAGATAGAGGATATACAGGACTATACGGAATGCAAACGCAATAAGCTGATCCTGGAGGAAGAGGAGTACATGAGCACTTCTCTTATCAACGATGTCGTTGCGGCATTCCGTCTTATCGACAATCACAAGAATCTTGAACTCATCGTAGATCTTAGCCCCACTGTGCCCGACAGGCTCAAGGGCGATATCAAAAAGCTCCACAAGATATTCAGGCATCTTCTTGAAAACGCCGTTAAGTTTACCAGAAAGGGCGGAATCTATGTAAAGATGCTCACGGAGGAAACGGAAGCGGGATTAAATCTTTGCATTGAGATGACCGATACCGGCATAGGTATGCGAAGAAAAGAGATAGCCTCCGTTACCGAAGGCATGTATCAGGTGAACAAGAAGCGCAACCGCAGCTCGGGAGGAATCGGGCTCGGTCTGTTCATAGTATACGGATTTGCTCATGAGATGGGCGGATTTGTAAGGATCGAAAGCGAGAAGAACAACGGCACCACCGTGAGGGTTACCATACCTCAGAAGGTTGTCAAGGAAACTCCTTGCCTGCTTCTTCGTGAGGACTACAGCGGAGACATCCTGTTCCACGTAAGGTCGGACAAGTATCTTGTTCCCCGGGTCAGGGACTTTTACCGTGCAATGGCGGTCAATCTTGCGACCGGAATTCATGCCTCTCTGTATCCTGCTGAAACGATCAACGATATCGAGCGCATGATGGAAAAGCTCAATGTCAGATATATCTTCATGGGTCAGGAGGAATACGAGGATCATCCCGATTTCTTCGATGAACTCAGCAAGGGCGATGTTGTTGTAGCCGTTTCTGCCGCACCCGGATTCAAGCCCAGGGCAGGCAGCAGGGTAATGGTAATGCCCAAGCCTCTTTACGGTTATCCTGTTATGAAGATCCTGAACGAAGGCCTTGCTGCCAGTGAGATCGATTATACGGACGAGGTCGAAAAGCCCGAACTTAAGGGAGTAAGGGCTCTTATCGTTGATGACGAGCCGATGAACCTTGTCGTCGCTAGCGGTCTGTTCAAGGATTACGGCATGGTGATCGAAACCGCAGCAAGCGGAAAAGAATCCATTCAGAAATTCAGGAACAAAGACTATGATGTGATATTCATGGATCATATGATGCCCGAAATGGACGGCGTGGAAGCCATGAAGCACTTGAGAGAGGTTTCATCGGAGACCGGAAGGGCAGTCAAGATCGTTGCCCTTACAGCCAATGCCGTATCGGGTGCCCGCGAAATGTTCATCAGGGAGGGCTTTGACGGATTTATAGCCAAACCCATACATATTCCCGACTTTGAGAGGGTTATGCTGCAGGTTATCCCTCATCTGTCAGTGAGAGGAGGTGACCGCGCATGATGATCAAAAAGCTGTTCAGTGATCTGAAAAAAGCGATCCGTGACCATGAAAGGGATTTCTCGGAAAGACTCTTCCTCATAAGTGCGATTGTTGCCGAGATTGCAATAACGGTTGCCCTGATCGGTGATATCGTTATGCACGAGAATCCGATCGAGATAGTCGCCATCGGCGCGACAATCGTTGTTATGCCTGTTGTTACGCTTGTCGGACTCTACAGGAACAAGCTTCAGGTTTCGATCAAAATGACCATCATTCCCATGGTCTGCCTGTTGCTGCCTGTTCTGTTCTTCTTTGGCGGCGGTGTTGAAGGCGGCGGAGTTCTCTGGGTGATCGCAGCCTTCCTGTATGTGGGTCTTCTGCTTTCGGGCGGATGGCGCAAAACCATGCTGACGCTGGTCGTTATCATGAGTGTTGCCTGCTATACGGTGGAATACTACCATCCCGAGCTTGTCGTTGACCATTCACGCGACCTGTTCTACGTGGATTCGCTTATTTCCCTGCTGCTTGTAGGCGTAGTATGCTTTGTTGTCAGCTGGTACCAGAAGGATCTGTTTGAGGACGAGACGGAAAGGGCCAGAAAGGAAGCGGAAAAGGCCGAGGAGCTTACACGCTCGCAGAACCGCTTCTTCTCGAGTATGAGCCATGAGATCCGTACCCCGATCAACTCGATACTCGGTCTGAACGAGCTGATCATGCGTGATCCGGGTGCTTCCGACGAGACCGTCAAGGATGCTGCCGGGATACAGGGATCCGGCAAGATGCTGCTTACCCTGATCAACGATATACTTGATTTCTCAAAGATCGAAGCCGGAAGTATGGATATCGTTCCTGTCGACTACCGTATCGGCGATCTTTTGAGCGATGTCGTTAATATGATCTGGCTCCGTGCGCACGACAAGGGACTGAAGTTTGAAGTGAGCGTGGATCCGAAAACGCCCACGGTCCTCTACGGCGATGAAGTCAGGATAAAACAGATAATCATTAATCTTCTGAACAATGCGGTGAAGTACACTGCCGAAGGTTCGGTTACCCTTCATGTCGAGAGCGAGGCAGTCAGTGATGATGCGGTGCTCCTCCAGATATCCGTTTCCGATACGGGAATGGGCATCAAGAAGGAAGTAATCCCTTACCTGTTTGATGCCTTTAAGCGTGTAGATGAGGAAAAGAACCGCAATATTGAAGGAACCGGACTGGGCCTCAGTATAGTCAAGCAGCTTGTCGAGCTGATGCACGGCAATGTTTCCGTAAACAGCGTATACGGTGAGGGAACGACCTTCTCGGTAACTCTCAGGCAGCGCGTTTCGGATGATACCGGAATAGGCGAGCTCAATATCCATAACCAGACAACCGTTCACAGACATACCTATGAGTGCAGCTTTACCGCACCCGACGCCAAGATACTTATCGTTGACGACAACGAGATGAACCTCGAGGTTGAGCGCAAGCTCCTCAGCGATACCAAGATGCGTATCGACACCGTAATGAGCGGAAGAGAAGCACTCGAGCTTTCACTTAGAAATCATTACGATGCGATCCT
>CAJOQS010000303.1 GCA_905236925.1 uncultured Lachnospiraceae bacterium
AACGGGAGCGTTCGTTACGGGATCATCGGACGGACGGGCTGTGAGCGTATCGGTCGCAAGCGAAGCTCTTCTTTCAATGCAGCGTGCCGTGAGAACTGCCGTTATCCGCAGGATCATCAGTATGCTGGCCGGAAGGCTCAAGGACATACAGAGCACGCATATCAGGGCGGCACAAGCCCTCCTGTACGGCAGAACGGGAAGCAGGGCAGATCTTCCGTACGGGATCAGAGTGTTCAGGGATCATGACAGGCTGGTGTTCGATGCCGGGGGAAATGATCTTTCCAAACATGAGGGAATGGCCGATGAAAGGGATCTTTCCGCGCCGGGAGAGTATGAACTCGGAGACGGAAGAATATTGAAACTGAACGTGTTTCCGTATGAAAAAAAACTAAACATTCCGAGAAACGACTATACGAAGTATTTTGATTATGATAAGATAGTGGGTAAATTGGTGCTCAGGACACGCAGGGAAGGAGATTTCATACTCATCAAAAGTAAGAAGGACTCCGATTCCGTATGCCGGAAAACCCTGAAAACATGGTTTATAGACAAAAGGATTCCTGCCAGGGAAAGGGACTGTATGCCGCTTGTTGCCGCAGGCGATCATGTTCTGTGGATCATAGGCTGCAGGGGCGACGATTCCTGCTATGTTACGGAGCAGACACGCAGAGTACTTGAGGTTTCGGTTCAAAGCAGACAGGCTGGGAGGGAATGATTATGAACAACATCGATGACAAGATTCAGGTTCTTATAGGACAGAAGGAACTGGAGGCAAGGATCGCAGAGCTCGGCGAGGAGATCAGCAGGGATTATGCCGGCAAGGAGCTCCATCTGATCTGCATCTTAAAAGGCGGAGTCATGTTCATGACTGAGCTTTCAAAGCATATTACGGGACATGTATCCATGGATTTCATGTCTGTATCGAGCTACGGCAACGAGCGCAAATCCTCCGGAAGGATCAGGATACTCAAGGATCTCGACGAGCCCATAGAGGGCAGGGATGTTCTGATAGTTGAGGATATCATTGATTCCGGCAAGACACTTGCACATCTGATGGAAGTGCTCGGAACAAGGAAGCCTAATTCTCTTAAGCTCTGCACTATGCTTGATAAACCCGACCGCAGGGAGGTTGACGTTAAGGTGGATTACGTCGGCTTCCAGATCCCCGATAAATTCGTTCTGGGATACGGTCTTGATTATGACCAGTTCTATCGCAATATCCCGTATATCGCGGTGGTCGAATAAGAAATAACTTTTGGAGGACGATCCCTTGAAAAACAACAGATACAGAGGGCTGATCTTTTATCTTATCGTGCTGGGAATTGTAATGGTAGCGCTCTATATGTCGGACAGCATGGCCGGCAGCGGAGTAGCTCAATACAGCTTTCAGCAGTTTTTTGCAGATGCCGGCAGCGGTAAGGTCGACAGTGTGAGCATCGTGCCCAACGAGGAGATACCGACAGGTACGGTAACCGTGACGGTAGGCGGACAGAAGGCAAGGTTCTACTGCTCGGATGTCACAGAGATAGAAGCGGTTGCGAGAGCATACAACATACCTTATTCGATGAGCAAGATCAGCAAGCCCAACTGGTTCCTGACGGGCGTGCTTCCGTATATAATCCTGCTCGTGGTGTTCGTGGTAATGTTTACCATGATGACCGGACAGGCAGGAGGCGGTGCAAATTCGAAGATGATGAACTTCGGCAGATCAAGGGCCAAACTTGCCAAGGATATGTCCAAGAAGTTCAGCTTCAAATCGGTGGCCGGTCTTAACGAAGAGAAGGAAGACCTTGAAGAGATCGTTGATTTCCTTAAGGCTCCCGCAAAATATACCAGACTCGGAGCACGTATACCCAAAGGAGTACTCCTTGAGGGACCTCCCGGAACGGGCAAAACTCTTCTTGCCAAGGCTGTTGCCGGTGAGGCAGGTGTTCCGTTCTTTACGATATCCGGATCGGATTTCGTTGAAATGTTCGTTGGTGTCGGTGCATCAAGAGTCAGGGATCTGTTCGACGAGGCGAAGAAGAACTCTCCCTGTATCGTATTCATAGACGAGATCGACGCTGTTGCGCGCAGGCGCGGCACAGGAATGGGCGGAGGCCACGATGAAAGGGAACAGACGCTGAACCAGCTGCTTGTTGAAATGGACGGTTTCGGCGTTAACGAGGGCATCATCGTTCTTGCGGCTACCAACCGTGTGGATATTCTGGACCCTGCCATCATGAGACCGGGCCGTTTTGACCGGAAGATTGTTGTCGGACGTCCCGATGTCAGAGGAAGAGAGGATATTCTCCGAATCCATGTGAAAGACAAGCCTCTTGCGGAGG
>CAJOQS010000304.1 GCA_905236925.1 uncultured Lachnospiraceae bacterium
GAAGAACTGAAGCAGGCCAAGGATGAAGCGGACAGGGCAAACTCTGCCAAATCAAGGTTCCTTGCGAATATGTCGCACGAGATCAGGACACCCATCAACACGATCATGGGAATGGACGAGATGATCCTTCGTGAGAACAGGGAGCTTCCGGTAAAAGTTTACTCTACAAGTGTAGTTAAATATGCAGCTTCGATCAAAACCGCTTCCGAGAGCCTTCTCGGAATGATAAACGACATACTCGATCTCTCCAAGATAGAGTCGGGAAAGATGAATCTTGTCTGCAGGGATTATCAGGTAGCTGAACTGTTCCGCGCGATCACGACTATGATAAGGGTGCGGGCGAACGAGAAGGGTCTTGAATTCAGGACCGAGCTCGATCCTGAGCTTCCTTCCGCACTGTATGGCGACGACGGAAAGATAAAGCAGGTTATCCTGAACCTTCTTACAAATGCAGTGAAATATACCAGACAGGGCGGATTTACTCTTAAAGTCAGGGTTTCTTCAATAGACGGAGACAGCTGCAGGATCGATTACAGTGTCAGGGACTCCGGTATCGGCATCAAGCCGGAGGACATGGACAGGCTGTTTGTTCCCTTTGAAAGACTGGACGAGCACAAGAACACCGGTATACAGGGAACCGGTTTGGGACTCGATATTTCCAGGCAGTTTGTGGAACTGATGGGCAGCGAGCTTAAGTGCGACAGTGTTTACGGAGAAGGCTCAACCTTCTATTTCACGCTGGAGCAGAGGATCGTTGACGCCGAACCTATGGGCGAGTTCAGCGAAAGCGGAGGGGAAGAGATAAGGACCGATTACGTTCCGCTGTTTGTCGCGCCGGAAGCAAGGGCAATGGTGGTTGACGACAATGAGATGAACCTGATGGTCATTCAGGGACTGCTTGAGCGTACAAAAATCCGCCTGAGTCTGGTCAACAGCGGCAAAAAGTGTCTTGAAGAAATGCAGAACGGAGACTACGATATTGTTCTTCTCGATCACATGATGCCGGAAATGGACGGCATCGAAACGCTGCATGAGATCAGGAAGACCCATCCCGATATTCCTGCAGTCATACTTACCGCGAATATCGCAACAAACGGCGAGGACTACTATAAAAACGAGGGCTTCCAGGGCTATCTTGCAAAGCCTGTTGACGGCGAAAAGCTTGAAGAGGTGCTCAAGAGCTTCCTCCCTGCTGAGAAGGTCAGGGAGTGGACTCCCGGAGAAGACGAACAGCCCGAAGCGGAAGAACATGGCGAGGCATCCGAACAGGAGCTGTTCCTGGAAAAGCTCAGTACTGCGGAAGGGATCGATATATCGGCGGGTATACGCTTCTGCGGATCGAGAGACGCATTTATAAAAGCAGTCGGTAATTTCAGAGACGCCCTCGAGGAACGTGCAGGCGAGATCGAGACGGCATATGTCGAAGAGGATTGGGAGCTGTACACGATAAAGGTCCATGCGCTGAAGAGCTCTGCAAGGATCATCGGCGCGGCGGAGCTGTCCGAGAAGGCCGGAGCACTTGAGGAAGCGGGAATAAACGGCGATATAGATGCGATCCGGAAGGATACCGGAGAAATGATGAGCTTATACCGGAGCTATCTGGAAAAGATCCCGGGAGCTGACGCGGAAGGCGACGAAGACAAAGAAGAAGCGTCTCGGGAAATGATAGATGATGCCTGGGAGGCGATGCGGGATATCGCATCGGCCATGGATTACGACAGCGCCGAAATGGTCATCGAGGATCTTAAGGGCTACAGGCTTCCGCAGAAGGAAGCCGAGCGCTTCGATGAGCTTAAGCATATGGTCAAAAGTCTTGACTGGGACGGCATTTCCCGGTTGATAGAAGAAAGAATGAGTGAATGAGCGGAGGAAGGTCATGAGCAAGGAACTGATGCTGATCGGTGCAAAAGAAAGCTTTCTGATCAGGACACTTGAAAAGAAGCTGTCCGAGCGCGGAATAGCGAATTTTTACTGTGCTCCCGATATCGACCGGATGAATGCCGTGAAGGACAGGGTTCTTTTTGCGGTTTATTATCTGAATGATGACGAGCATATACCTCACAATATCCTGCATTATCTGTCCGAGCGTTACGCCGAAGACAATATCAAGCTTATCCTGATCGGCGACAAAACCGATACCGAACCGATAAAGAAGAGCGTTGAATCCGCAATGCTGCTGGAATCCTACCAGCGGCCTCTTGACACGGACAAGTTCCTCAAGGATATCGCCAAGCATATGAAGTGGGAAAAGGATGCCGTCCTTCGCAAGAAGATCATGATAGTGGACGACGACCTTACCTACATGTCGGTGGTACGCGGCTGGCTGAGGGACAATTATCAGGTCTACATGGCCAATTCAGGACTTCAGGCTATCAAGACCCTCGGAGTGAACCAGGTCGATCTGATACTGCTTGATTACCAGATGCCCGTAACTTCGGGACCGCAGGTGCTTGAAATGATCAGAAGCGAAAGCGAAACTGCCTCGATACCTGTCTTCTTCCTGACGGGAAGGAACGACAAGGAGAGCGTTATGCAGGTTATTGGGCTTAAGCCCGAGGGATATCTTCTGAAATCTATCGGAAAAGAAGAACTGCTCAAGACACTGAATGAATTCTTTTCAAAACAGCAAGGGGAAGAGTGATGCGAAACACACAGATTCTTGTAAAAAAACACATACTGTTTGTGGTCTGCCTGGCCGTTGCGTTCATAAGTGTCGCATTTCTTCTGCAGCATATAATCGGCGGAGAAGCAAGACTGCAGGAACAGGAGATAGCCGAGGGATGGACGGCGGAAACGCGCGGTGAAGTACTTGAGAACGTGAATCTCGGGACTCTCCGTTTCAGTTCCTTCGGAAAGGGAGAAAGGCTTGTCCTGAAGCACATCATGCCCGAAACCGATATCAAGAATCCCGCGATCCAGCTTTATTCGGTGCACAGTGTAGTTGACCTGTATCTGGACGGGGAACTCTTTTACAATTACGGCAGGGATTATTATGAACAGGGAAAGATGGTCGGCTACGGCTGGCTTATGGTCAAGCTGCCGAAGGATTTTGAAGGCAAGGAGCTGAGGATAGAGTATCTTTCCACGGAAAAGGATTCCTTCGAGGGTGTTCCGCCGGTAGTTATCGTTGACGGTGTGAATGCGGTCAAGTATATCCTGAGTCAGGGAAAACTCTATCTTGCGATAGGCCTTTTCCTGATCGTCATGGGCGTACTGGGCATGATAGTATCAATCGCCCTCCTTATCAAAAAGGACACTGCGGTAAAGATGTTCTGTATCATGCTCTTTTCCTTCCTGATGGGAGTTTATACCCTTTGCAATTCCGATCTGATGGAGCTGTTCAACATGGACATAGCAAGCAAGTCCCTTCTGGAGTACTGCAGTTTCTATACCTTTGTTATACCCTTTACGATCTATTTTGCGGACTGGCTGAGGGAGAGTGGTTTCCCGAAGGTCATGAAAGTCATATACAATGCGTGGATATTTGTGGAAATCCTGTTTGCAGTTGCTGCGATAGCTCTTCATTACTTCAATGTCGTGCAGCTTCCGGCAGTTCTTCCCGTATGCCACATAATAATGGCACTGACTCTGGTGGTCATAGGAGGCGTTATCGTTTGCAGGCTCCATCTGACGAGGAAGATAGACAAGGGCCTGATGGCTGGTTTCATTATCGCCCTGTTTATTTCCGCGCTGGAGCTCCTCAGATACAATGTTGAGAAATTCTCAATAGGCTTCTCTAACAATAAATACCAGAGCACGATAGGACTCGCGGCAATGGTTGTCGTGATGACGCTGTTTGCTGACCTTATGTCGAAGATCACGACGAACCTGTATCGTGAGGCTCAGGCGAAGGCCTTTGAGAAGATGGCGTATACCGATGAACTTACAGGGATACTGAACCGAAGGGGCATCGAGGAACCGATGCAGGATCTGCGCAGGTCCAAGTCCGGATATGCTCTGATCAGTCTGGATATGAACCTGCTCAAGTACATGAACGACACCTTCGGTCATGCCACGGGTGACAAAGCACTTGTCCTTCTTGCCCAAAAACTGAAGGAAGCCTTTCCGGAGCCCTGCAGTGTGGCGCGTTCGGGAGGAGACGAATTTACCGTGGTCGTACCCGAGGGCAACCGGTTATGGGTACACAGGCAGGAGCAGATCTTTCTGAACAGCTTAAAAGAATACAACGCCCGGAGTGAGGATGTCACTCTGAGCGTTGCATACGGAATAGCATACAGTGATGAAGCATCATCTCCGGAGGACGTATTTGTTCTCGCGGATATGCGTATGTACGATATGAAGAAGGAATCAAAGATGGCTCGCGGCCTGTGATTCCAGTATAATGCGCGCACGTTCGAGAGCTGCGTCGATGTGGGGACAGAAGTTCTCGGCACCGACCTTTTCTGCAAGACCGTCCTTTTCCATTACCCTGCGGGGCTGATCGTTAACGTGGGAGAATATAACGGTCACTCCCTTTTCGCTGCAGCTGTCCACGAGAGCTTCAAGCGACTGCATCGCAGTGGCATCGATAGCCGGAACTCCGCGCATTCGGATGATAAGGACTCTGGTGAAATCCTTGACCGAGATCTGTGAGATCAGGTTTGCGACACCGAAGAACATCGGGCCTGTTATCTCGTACACGCGGACCTCATGGGGAACCTCGCGGAGGTCGATGGCAGCAGGATCGTTCTCGCCTTCGTCAATAGCGTATTTCCAGCCGTGGATCTCGGCTTCCTCACTCATCCTCTTCATAAAGAGAACGCAGGCAAGGATCATTCCGACGGCGATCGCTACGACCAGATCGAATACAACGGTCAGTACGAAGGTCAGAACAAGAACGAGGATATCGCTATTCGGAGCTTTTTTACACAGACGGACGAAGTTTTTCCAGCCGCACATGTTATAGGCAACAACAAA